>JBEATZ010000498.1:0-3979 GCA_041161695.1 Planctomycetota bacterium
GTATCGACGTGGTCCCGTAGGTGCTGGATGACACGAAGTTCGTAGGACGATTCTCCATCCCGAACCACCCGGGCGGGGCGCCAGTGCGTAGGGGCGATGGACGCATCCCTGCAGCGCGCGCTCCCATCGCCGCCACGGCGCGAGGACCCCCGAACCGCCGACCGGCCGCGCGCCGCGAAGAAGTCCGCGGGAAACGTCTCGTCCCAGGCCAGCTCCAGGAAGTCGAGCAGGTTCGCGGCCACGACGACGTGCACGCTGCGCGCAGGAGCGCCGCCCCAGTGCTGTTCGTGCGACACGTAGCCGATCGGCCCGCCGTCCGCGCGCAGGTCGACCACGATGGGGTCGCCGTTCGCGCAGTTGCCGATCGCAAGCAGGCCGTCTTCGAGGCAGCGTGCCTCGCGGCCAGCCGCGCGCTGCATCACGTCGTGTGCGCTCCACAGGTCGCTCGAGCCCACGAAGTCGCCAAGGTCGTCGTCATCCGACCATGCGGCAGCCAGCGCCACGAGCACGTCTTCGGGCGCGCCCTGTCCTGCCAGCCATTCCACGAAGCGCGTGCTCGCCATGGGTCCGGTGTCCGGGTCAGCGCCTGCGGAACACGACCTGCGCCCACGCGCTCGACTCGCTGAGGTCGGGCTGGCCGAGCGGCGCCCAGGTCCAGTGCAGCGGCTCGGCATCGAGCGCGAGGTCATCCGGCCAGTGGATGCGCGAGAGGTTCATGCGCCACGTCTCGCCGTCCTTCGGCACCCCACCCTTGCGCTCGCGTTCGCCGAAGTCCTCCAGCACCCACTTGGGCGGCTGCAGCGCATGCCAGGGGATCGCGAGCTCCAGCGTCCAGCCCTCGTCCTTGTCCTTGGGCTCGTCGAGCGTGCCCTGCACGGTGATGCGCGCCTGGATGCCGCGCGGCTCCCAGCCCTTCTCGATCGTGCCGCCCTCGCGCAGCGGTTTGTGCGCCATCTGGTCGAGCACCGCGCCGCGCGCGTTCACGCGCACCACGTAGAGCTCGCGGCCATCCAGGTTGGGGTCGAGCAGCACGCCGAGGTTGTCGTCCTCGTAGACCGCGCCATCGTGTTCGGTCTCGCGCGCACCCACGTCCGTGGCCTGCAGCTCTATGGCCACGTAGATCGCCTGCACGTCCCACAGCAGCTTCGCGCGCGTGGCGTGCAGTGGCGTGCCCGCGCTTGGGCCCAGCACGTGGACGAACGGCGCCGTCCAGGAAGCTTGTTGCCACGCGCGGTCGTCGAGCTTGCCGTCGATCGCAGGCGGAAGGATCGCGTACGTGCACTCGTACCGCGTGGGCGCAAACTGCGGCGCGGCCTGCGCACCATCGCGTTCGTCCTCTCCACCGCAGGCGCACAAGAGCGCGAGCGCGGCGGGTGCAATGCGGGCGGCGAGGTTCACTGCGTGGTCACGCGTGCTCGAGCCGCCCATCGGTGCCTCAGCGCAGCACCTTCTCGACGTGCTGCTTGATGGCGGGCATCGGCAGGTTGCCGAGGAAGCGATCCACTTCCTTGCCGTCCTTGAAGAAGATGCAGGTGGGCACGCTCGTGATGCCGAAGCTGCTGGCGCTGTCCTCGGCCTTGTCGATGTCGACCTTGTAGACCGCGAGCTTGCCGGCGTACTCGGCGGCGAGCTTGTCGATCGTCGGCGCGAGCGCCTTGCACGGGCCGCACCAGCTGGCGCTGAAGTCGACCAGCACCGGCGTCTTGGCGCCCTGCAGGGTCGATGCAAAGTTGCTGTCGGTGAGTTCCGCTACGTTGGCCATGGTGTGTGGATCCTGCGAATGGGAAGGCGATGATTCTTGCCCGCGCCCGCCCGAGGGCAAGCGCGAAACCGTGCTCGCGCGCATGCGATGCATGCGCGACCGGTGTTGGCTCCCGGCAGTTTTGCCGCGTGCCGGGCGCGAACCCGGCGCGAGGCTCAGCTGCGGTTGAGGGCGGCCAGCAGGCGCTCGGTGGGGATGCCGTTCATCTGCGCAACCTGCTCGACGGTGTCGTGCGGGTTGAAGCCGCAGGAGCGGCAGCCGCCGATGTGGAAGTCGCGCATCAGCACCATGCCCAGCGACGGGTCGGCCGTGAGGCACTCCAGCATCGTGGTGGTGGCGGTGAACGCGTGCGTCTTCTTCTCGTTCTGGGTCGGGTTCATGTTCTTCACTCTGCGTTGAGGATGCTCACTCGCTGCGCGACCTTGCCCGCGATCTCGCGGAAGGCCTTTGCAGAAAGACTGTCTGGGTGCGTCAGCACGACGGGCTTGCCGGAGTCGCCGCCCTCGCGGACCGCCATCTCGATCGGCACCTGGCCGAGGATCGGCAGCCCGAACTCCTTCTGGATGCGCTCGCCGCCGCCCTGTCCGAACAGGTGGTAGCGCTCGCTCGAACCGGGCGGCGTGAACCACGCCATGTTCTCGACCACGCCGAGCACCGGCACGTTCACCGTCTGGAACATGCGGATCGCCTTGCGCACGTCGAGCACGCTCACGTCCTGCGGCGTCGTCACGATCACCGTGCCCATCACGTGCGCCTGCTGGCTCAGCGACAGCTGTGCGTCGCCCGTGCCCGGCGGCAGGTCGACCACGAGGTAGTCGAGGTTGTCCCAGCCCACGTCGAAGAGGAACTGGCGCATCGCCGAGTGCAGCATCGGGCCGCGCCAGATCACCGGCTGGTCGTCGGCCACGAGCAGGGCCATGCTCATGATCTGCAGGCCGTGCGCCGTGAAGGGCACGATCTTCTTGTCCTTCACCTCGGGCTGGCCGCGCACGCCCATCATGAGCGGCACGTTGGGCCCGTAGACGTCGGCGTCGAGGATGCCCACGCGCGCGCCGGTCTGGCTCAACGCGCAGGCGAGGTTGACGGCAACCGTGCTCTTGCCGACGCCGCCCTTGCCGGACGACACCGCGAGCACGTTCTTGACCCCGGGGATCATCCCCTTGTCGCCGAGGATCGGCCGGCTGGCCGTAACCCGCGCCGTCATCTCGATCGCCACCTGGGCCACGCCCGGGACCCGCTTCACCACGGTCTCGGCCTGGCTCTTCATCAGGTCCTTCACCGGGCAGGCGGGGGTGGTCAGCTCGATGGAGAAGGCCACGTTGTTGCCGCAGATCCGCAGGTCCTTGATGAACCCGAGGCTGACGATGTCCTGGTGCAGGTCGGGGTCCTGGACCGCCCGGAGGGCTTGGAGAACATCGGCCTCGGTGGGCACTACGGCACTGGTGGGCGACATAAGGGGGCGAGGAAACTAGCCCCGCTCCGGTGCCCTTTCAAGGCGACCTGTGGTCCCCGTCCAAGCGGCGGCAGGCCATCGCGGAAGGTCCGCCGCCCTGCTTCGTCTCAGTTCCGTCTCTCCCGGCACCCGATACCCATCCGAGCCACCATGCGCCTTCCGCACCTCGCCCTCGTCGTCAGCCTGCTCGCGCCGGCCGTTGCCGCGCAGATCAAGAACGTGCCCCAGCCCATCGAGCCGGGCGGGGAGGTGCACGTCGCCGGGGAGGAGGGCGGCTCCGCCGACGAGCCCAGCAAGACCGTCGACGGCAAGCTCATGGACGCCAAGGCAGCCGCCGAGGCCGCCAACATGCCCCGCCACGCGCGCGGCATGTGCCACATGGTGAGCGCCATCCACCCCAACCGCATCGCGCCCGGGACCACGGGCACGGGCATCGTGACCATGATCCTCGAGGGGGATGCGGTGCTGACAGCGCCCGCCCCCGTGCAGTTCCAGTACGTGGAGACCCAGGGGCCCGTCACTCTGGCAGCAGCCGCCTTCCGGCCTGCCAAGAAGGCGCGGATCGCCCAGGCCTTTGCCGGGCGCGAGGCCTACGACAACTACGCCATCTTCGAGGTGCCACTGACCGTGGCGGCGGGCACGCCGCACGGGCGGCAGCAGGTCAACCTGGTGCTGACCTTCGACCTGCACCATGCCCAGAGCGGGGCGCTGCTCGGCAAGTTCAGCGACAGCGTCACCATCGACATAGAGGTCGGCATCCCGAC
>JBEATZ010000398.1:0-7860 GCA_041161695.1 Planctomycetota bacterium
GCGAGCAACTGGCCATCGGCCTCGCGGTGGAGTCGACGGGAGCCGTGCTGCACTGGGATGCGTCCCGCGTGGCCGAGGCCGATGGCCAGTTGCTCGCATCGCTCCTCGTGCGCTGCTGCGAGGCGTTTGCCGTCGATCCTGCCGAACTCACCTTGCGCGCCGACCTGCTTGGCTCCGAGGCCGCATGCCGCATGCAGGCTGAAGCCGCGGCGGTCCAACTCGACGTCGGCCGTGAGCCGCTGGTGCACGAGCAGATCGCGGCACAGGCGCGCCGCACGCCACGCGCCACCGCGTTGTTCTGCGAGGGCGTCGAGGTCACCTACGCCGAACTCGACGAGCGCTCCGACCGGCTCGCGCACGAACTGGCGCTCCGCGGCGTGCGCCCGGGTTCGCTCGTCGGGATCCACCTCGATCGCTCCCCCTTGCTCGTCGTTGCCGTGCTCGCGACGTGGAAGGCCGGGGCCGCGTACGTGCCGCTGGATCCCGACTACCCTGCGGAGCGGGTGCGCATGGTGGTCGAGGACGCGCGCCCCGCCGTCGTCGTCTCCCGGGGCGCGCTCGGCCCGCCTGCGCTGCCCCACGGCACCCAGCTGCTCGACCTCGATGACGCAGTGCACGGCTCCGGTGCCGCAGCACCTGCAGTGCACGTGCGGCCCGAGGACCTCGCCTACGTCATCCACACCTCGGGTTCCACCGGCAGGCCCAAGGGTGTGATGGTCGAACACCGCAACCTGCGCAACTTCTTCGCGGCGATGCTCCAGCGGCTCGGCGGCACGAAGGTCGAGCGCGGCGTCTGGCTCGCCGTCACCAGCCTCTCGTTCGACATCTCGCTGCTCGAGCTGTTCTGGCCGCTCACCCAGGGCTTCGAGGTGGTGATCCACCGCGACCGGCGCAGGCAGGCACAGCACGTGACCGCACTGCCGGGCGTGCCGATGGACTTCTCGCTGTTCTACTTCTCCAGCGACATGGGCGCGGTCGCCGGCCGTGACCGCTACCGGCTGCTGCTGGATGGCGCACGCTTTGCCGACCAGCGCGGCTTCAAGGCCGTGTGGACGCCCGAGCGCCACTTCCACGAGTTCGGCGGCATCTACCCGAACCCTGCCGTGACAGGCGCGGCCGTGGCCGTGGTCACCGAGCGCGTGCAGATCCGCGCCGGCAGCGTGGTGCTGCCGCTGCACCACCCGATCCGCGTGGCCGAGGCGTGGTCGGTGGTGGACAACCTGTCGAACGGTCGCGTCGGGCTGGCCATGGCCTCCGGCTGGCAGCCAAACGACTTCGTGCTGCGGCCGGAGAACCATGGCCGGGCCAAGGACGCACTGTTCCGCGACCTCGACACCGTGCGTCGCCTCTGGCGCGGTGAGACCGTCGACTTCGACATGCCCGACGGCCGCAAGGTGGGGCTGCGCACCCTGCCGCGTCCCGTGCAGCCGGAACTGCCGGTGTGGATCACCACGGCCGGCAACCCCGAGACCTACTCGATGGCCGGCAGGCAGGGGGCGAACCTGCTCACGCACCTGCTGGGCCAGTCGATCGACAAGCTCGCGCCGAAGATCGCAGCCTACCGCGAGGCGCGCGCTGCCGCCGGTCACGACCCGAGGACCGGCGTTGTCACGCTCATGCTGCACACCTACGTGGCAGAGGGCGACGTTCGCGATGCGGTGCGCGGGCCGCTCAAGCAGTACCTCGGCACGTCGTTCGACCTGCTGCGCCAGTACGCCTGGGCCTTCCCGGCCTTCGCGAAGCCTGCTGGCGTGGCGGCCGACGACCGGGGGATCGACTTCGACACCCTGAGTGCCGAAGAGCGCGAGGCGATGCTGGAGCACGCGTTCGAGCGCTACTTCGAGACCAGCGGGTTGTTCGGTTCGGTGGCGGACGCGATCGCGATGGTCGACAGTCTCAAGGCCATCGGCGTGGACGAGATCGCATGTCTCGTCGACTTCGGCGTGCCGGACGACATGGTGCTGCGGAGCCTCCCGCACCTCGACGAGTTGCGCCGGCGCAGCAACGTGAGCGTCGTTGCCGACGCAGAGCGCTGGTCGATCCCCAGCCTCGTGCGGGAGCGTGCCGTCACGCACTTCCAGTGCACGCCCTCGATGATGCGCATGGTGCTTGGCGACCTCGAGGCGCGCGCCGCGCTCGCGACGATCCAGCTGCTGATGGTCGGCGGCGAGGCCCTGACGGGCGACCTGGCTGCCGAGATCCGTGCCGCGAGCAGGGCGCGCCTCTGCAACATGTACGGGCCCACGGAGACCACGGTCTGGTCGTCGATGCACGAGGTGGTCGAGACGCACGGCGTGGTGCCGCTCGGCACGCCGATCGCCAACACCGTCTTCTGCCTGCTGGACCGCAACCTGCAGCCGGTGCCCGATGGCGTTCCGGGCGAACTCTGCATCGGCGGCGACGGCGTCGCGCGCGGGTACCTCGGTCGCGCCGACCTCACGCGCGAGCGGTTCGTCGAGTTGCGGCTGCCGGGTCACGCGCACCCGGTGCGCGCCTACCGCACGGGCGACCTCGTGCGGCGGGCGCCGTGCGGGCGGCTCGAGTTCCTGGGCCGCATCGACCAGCAGGTCAAGGTCCGTGGGCATCGCATCGAGGTGGGTGAGGTCGAGGCGGTGCTCGGCCGCCAGCACGGCATCGCCGAGTGCGCCGTGGGCGCAGTCGGTGCGGCCGGGGGCGATGTCGCCCTCGTCGCGTGGGTCGTCCCGGGAGAGGGCTTCGACGAGGCGCGCTGCCGCGCCGGACTCAGGGCCGAACTGCCCGAGTTCATGGTGCCGGGTCAGTTCGTGCGGCTGCGTGAACTGCCGCGCACGCCCAACCAGAAGATCGACCGCAAGGCATTGCCCGCGCCCGAAGCCGCGCGCCGTGCACCGAGTGGTGCCGGTGATTCCCCGCGGGACGCCGCCGCTGCATCCGACCTCGAGCGTCAGGTTGCGGCGATCTGGTCGCGCCACCTCGGCATCGAGGACATCGCACCCACCGACAACTTCTTCGACCTCGGCGGTCACTCGCTGCTGGTCGTGAGGGTGCACCGCGACCTGCAGCAACAACTCGCGCCCGGCATCACGCTCACCGACCTGTACCGGCATGCAACGGTGCGCGGCCTGGCCCGGCACCTCGGCGGCGGCGACGGCGGCGTCGCCGCGGCGCGCGCTGCCGATCGGGCGGAACGCAGGCGGTCGGCCAACCTGCGTCGACGGGGTCAGGTCGGTGCCGCGGAGCCTCTCGATGGGCAGTGACATCGCCATCGTCGGCATGGCCTGCAGGTTCCCCGGGGCTCGCAACGTGCGCGAGTTCTGGCGCAACCTCGCCGAAGGCGTCGAGTCGGTGCGCACCTTCACCGAGGGCGAGCTCCTGCAAGCCGGAGTCGCACCGCGGCTCCTGCGCGACCCGCGCTACGTGAGGCGCGGCGCCGTGCTCGAGGACGTGGCGATGTTCGATGCCGAGTTCTTCGGCTTCAGTCCGCGGGAAGCGGCCGTCATGGATCCGCAGCACCGTCACTTCCTCGAGTGCGCATGGGAGGCGATGGAAGACGCCGGCAACGTGCCCGAGGGGTTCCGGGGTTCCATCGGCGTCTTCGCTGGCAGCGGCATGGCGGCCTACTTCGCGCACAACGTGCTCCGCAACCGCGAGCTCATGGAGGGAGTCGGCTTCTTCCTGCTGCGGCACACGGGCAACGACAAGGACTTCCTGCCCACGCGAGCGAGCTACTGTTTCGACCTCAAGGGTCCGAGCGTCGCCATCCAGACCGCCTGCTCCACGTCCCTTGTCGCCGTGCACGAGGCCTGCCAGTCCCTGCTGGCCGCGGAGTGCGACATGGCGCTGGCCGGGGGCGTGACCATCGAGGTGCCGCACGGCCGTGGCTACCTCCACGCCGAGGGTGAGGTCCTGTCGCCCGATGGCCACTGCCGCTCCTTCGACCATCGCTCGGGCGGCACCGTGTTCGGATCCGGCGTCGGCGTGGTGGTGCTGAAGCGCCTCGAGGATGCGATCCGCGACCGCGACCACGTGCGCGCGGTGATCAAGGCCACCGCGATCAACAACGACGGATCCGGCAAGGTTGGTTACCTCGCACCCAGCGTGGACGGCCAGGCCGAGAACATGGCCATCGCCATCGAGATGGCCGGGATCGAATCCGCGTCGATCGGCTACGTGGAGTGCCACGGCTCGGGTACCGCCATGGGCGATCCCATCGAGGTTGCGGCGCTGACGCAGGCGTTCGGCGAGGCGCCGCGCCGCCAGGGTTGCCTCATCGGCTCGGTGAAGACCAACATCGGCCACCTCGACACGGCCGCAGGCGTGGCCGCTCTCATGAAGGCCGTGCTCGCCCTCGAGCACGGCATGGTCCCGCCTTCCCTCAACTACGAGGCGCCCAACCCGCAGATCGACTTCGCCAGCAGCCCGTTCCGCGTCGCCACGCGAATCGAGCCATGGCCGCGGGGACCCAAGCCGAGGATCGCCGGCGTGAACTCGCTGGGCGTGGGCGGCACCAATGCCTTCGCCATCCTGCAGGAGGCGCCGCTCGCGGCCATGCGGCCGGCTGCCTCGTCCGGGCCGCACCTGATCGTCGTGTCGGCCCGCAACGGCACGTCCCTCGACGGCACGTGCAGCAGGATGGCATCGTTCCTGGAACAGGATCGCAGCCTTGCGATGCAGGACGTGGCGTTCACCCTCGGAACCGGTCGCAAGGGCTTCGAGCGTCGCCGCGTCATGGTCGCATCCGACCGCGAGGATGCCGTCCGCCTGCTGCGGGGCGAAGTGCCGCAGCGGGTGCACTCGCACCATGCCAGCCCGGACGCACGCGTGGTGTTCCTCCTGCCCGGCGGCGGCGCCCAGTACCGCCACATGGCACGTGGCCTGTACCGGGAGCATGCGACGTTCCGCCAGCACGTCGACCGTGGCCTCGAACTGCTGCGCGGCCAGTTGGACGTCGACCTGCGCGAGGCATGGCTCGGCGACACCATGGATCCCGCGGAGGTCGAGCGCGTGCTGGACCGCCCGTCGGTCCAGCTGCCGGCCATCTTCCTCGTCGAGTACGCCCTCGCGCAGCTGTGGATGGAACGCGGCATCCGGCCCGCGGCCCTGCTCGGCCACAGCCTGGGCGAGAACACGGCAGCGTGCCTCGCCGGCGTGTTCCGCTTCGAGGACGCCCTCCGTCTCGTCACGTTGCGGGGACAGTTGTTCGAGCGCGTGCCGCGCGGCGGCATGTTGAGCGTGTCCATGGAGGCAGGGGAACTGGCGGCGATGCTCGGCGAGGACCTCGACCTGGCCGTGGTGAACGCGCCCGGACTCTGTGTCGCCTCGGGCACCGATGCGGCACTCGACCGGCTCGCGGCAGCGCTCGACGCGCGCGGCATCGAGTGGCAGCGCGTGCGGATCGCGATTGCTGCGCACTCGCGCCTGCTCGAGCCGATCCTCGGCGAGTTCGAGTCCTTCCTGCGCTCGATCCCGCTCGCAGCTCCTTCCGTTCCCGTGGTCTCGAACCGAACGGGTCGCGAACTCACCGCTGCAGAGGCGACCGACCCCATGTACTGGGTCGGACACCTGCGCAACACCGTTCGGTTCGCCGACTGCATCGGCACGCTGCTGCAGGACGCTCGCAACGTGTTCCTCGAGGTTGGGCCGGGCAGGACGCTGAGTTCGCTGGCGCGGCTGCATCCCTCGTGGCGCGGCGACCGCAGCGCCATCGCCTCGTTGCGCCACCCCGAGGAACCGGCTGACGATGCGGCGTTCCTGCTTGCCGCCCACGGCCGGCTCTGGGCGGCGGGGGTTGCCGTGGATCTCGCGCGACTCGTCGACCGGCCCGGATCCCGCAGGATCCCGTTGCCGACCTATGCCTTCCGCCACCAGGCCTTCTGGGTGGAGCCGGATGCCGAGGCAGCCGGCGCCGCGGCCCGTGAGGAACTGCGTCGCACCGAGGACGTCGGACAGTGGGGGCACGTGACGCGGTACGTGCCGGTCGAGGCACCTTCGGGCCACGTCGGCACGGGAACCTGGCTGCTGTTCCTCGACACTGCGGGGTGCCTCGCCGAACTGGCCGAGCGCCTGCGAACGGAAGGCGCCCAGGTGGTGGTCGTGCGCCTCGGTGATGCGTTCGTGTACCGCGGCCCCGGCGAGTACCTGCTCGGTCCGGAACTCGGCGAGGAGGGTTACCTCGCGTTGTTCCGCGACCTCGCGGCGCGCGGACAACTCCCGGCCCACGTCGTGCACGGCTGGCTGCTGACGCCCGATCGCGGCTTCCGCCCGGGCTCCAGCTGGTTCCACCGCTGCCAGGAGCAGGGCTTCCACAGCCTGCTGTTCCTGCTGCGCGCGATGGCCGCAGAGGAAGTGCAGGGCGCGAGGATCACCGTGGTGGCCAACGGCATCGGTGGTCCCGATGGCGATGCCGAACTCGACGTGGAGAAGGCCACGGTCCTGGGCCCCGTGCTCACGGCACCGCGCGAGTTCTCGCAACTGCAGTGTGCGATGGTGGACGTGGTGCTGCCGAAGCGGCGCCGCGGCGATGCGTGGCGCGCGCACTGTCGCGCGGTGGCCAGTGCCCTGCTGCCTGCGGTTGCCGGGCTCGAGTCGGGCCGATACGCCTTGCGCGGGGATGCGTGGTTCCGCGCCGTGCACCGTGCGGCTCCCGCCCTTGCGCCCGCCCAGCCGAGGCCGGCACTGCTGCGGGAGCGGGGCACGTACCTCGTGACCGGAGGCTTTGGCGGCATCGGCTGCGTGCTCGGCGAGTGGCTCGCCAGCACCGTGCGTGCACGGATCGTGCTCCAGTCGCGCACCGAGTTGCCCCCAACGACTGCATGGGACCAGTGGCTCGCGCAGCACGGTCCTGACCACAAGGTGTCGCGGGCCATCCTGCAGGTGCGCAGGCTCGAGTCCCTCGGCGCCGAGGTCCTGTCCCTCGCCGCAGACGTCGCCAACGTGGTGGAGATGCGCCGCAGCATGGATGCGATCTCCGCGCGCTTCGGTCCGCTGCACGGCGTCTTCCACGCTGCCGGCGTCGTGGAGGACGGCCTGATCGCCTCCAAGGATCCCGACGAGATGGAACTCGTGCTCGCGCCCAAGGTGCAGGGCGCGCTCGTGCTCGAGCAGCTGCTCGGCAAGCAGCAGCTCGACTTCCTGCTGTTGTTCTCGTCCAGCAGCTCCGTGCTCGGTCCCGCCGGCCAGGCGGACTATGTTGCGGCCAACGCGTTCCTCAACGCCCTGGCGCGCCGCGAGCATGCGCGCGGCAGGCCCGTGGCGGCGCTCCAGTGGGGGACGTGGCAGGGTGTCGGGATGACGCGGGCGATGCTCGCCGCCGGCGCCGGTGCGAGCCGCCGCGTCGTGCTCGGCGGCCCGATCTTCCGTGAACTGGTGCAGTCCGGATCGGACCAGTGGATCGC
This sequence comes from Planctomycetota bacterium, assembly GCA_041161695.1. Lineage (GTDB taxonomy): Bacteria > Planctomycetota > UBA1135 > UBA1135 > UBA2386 > JBEATZ01. Next base: position 7,374 of record JBEATZ010000398.1, read on the forward strand.
GCACGCCACCCTCGAGGCCCGTTCCACGTGGATGCTGGACGAGCATCGCACGGTGGAAGGCGACGCCATCCTCCCCGGCACCGCCTACCTCGAGTTCATGGCCCAGGCCGTGCGTGCAGCCGGCGAACAGGGCAGCCTCGAGTTGCGGGACGTGTTCTTCTTCCGCCCGCTGCACGTGCCGGACGAGGTCGTGCGCCAGGTCCGCTGCCGGCTGCGCAGGACGCCGGAGGGCTTCGATGCCGTGGTCCAGTCGCACTGCGAGGTGGCCGCCGGCGGTGCGGGCTGGCAGACCCACGCCCAGGCACGCGTGCTGCTGCATGCGCTGCCTGCTGCACCGGCCGTCGACCTTGCTGCTGCTGCCGCTGCGTGTCCGCGCGCCGAGTCGGCAGGCGATGCCGAGTCGCTGCGCACGGGCCAGTTCCGCCACCTGGCCTTCGGTCCGCGCTGGCAGGTGCTCCGCGAGATCCGCTATGGCAAGGGCACGGCG
>JBEATZ010000508.1:0-3099 GCA_041161695.1 Planctomycetota bacterium
CTCCAACTCTCGTCTGCGGAAGATCGCGGCGTCTGGTTCGAGGGATACGCACGCACGTACCTGGAACGCGACCTCCAAGCCCTGTCTGCCATCAGCTCACTTCCCGACTTCCGGCGCCTGATGCGCGCCACGTGCCTGCGCACGGGCCAGATGCTCAACCAGGCGGAACTCGGCAGGGACGTCGGCCTGTCCCAGCCGACGGTGCACCGGTGGATAAACCTGCTCGAAACCTCTTACCAATTGGTTCGTGTGCCAGCCTTCGCACGCAATCGCACCAAGCGGCTCATCAAGTCTCCCAAGGCCTATTGGGCCGACACGGCCCTTGGACTCCACCTCAGCGGCGCGACGAGCCCGACCGGCGCGCACCTGGAGAACCTCGTACTGCAGGACCTCCTCGCCTGCCGCGACAGCGCGCTGCACCGGATGGAGGTCACCTACTGGCGGACCTCGACAGGGGAGGAAGTCGACTTCGTTGTGGAGACCCCGGGTCGCCTGCTGCCCGTGGAGGTCAAGGCCACGGAGCGCCCGAACCTCGCCGATGTGCGGCACCTGGTCTCGTTCCACGCCGAGCATGGAGTCGAAGCGCCGGCGAGTTTGCTGCTGCACTGCGGCAACGACATGGATTGGCTCACCCCCCAGACGCTTGCTGCACCGTGGTGGTGCGTGCTCTAGCGCACCCGCGCGCTCACACCGCGAGTTCGCGCCACACCAGCAGCCACAGCGGGTTGCACACCGTCCACAGCAGCGCCCATCGGCGGAACGAGGCCTTGGCGGTCTTGTGGCGGAACAGCGCCATCGCGCACCACGCGCCCACGAGACCGGTCGCGAACATCCATGCGAGCAGGGTGCGCTCGCGCACGCGCCGCGCGTTGCGCCTGGCACACAGCTTGTCCCAGCCGAACACGAGCAGCGTCGCGACGTTGACGAGCAGGACCGCGTTCCAGACCCAGGGCATCGCGGCACCATGCCCTGCGGCAGCAGGCGGCACAAGTTCGCCGGACACCGGATCAGCGCAGCTTCTCGTCGCAAGCCGCCTTGTAGCGGGCCAGCAGGACGTCGACGACGCGCTCGCGGTAGAGGTCCTCGAGCACCGCACGTTCGCGGGCGATGAAGGCAGCCTGTGCAGGCGTGTCGCCATCCTCGGTCCTGACGTCGCCGAGGATGCGGTCTCGCTGGCGGCCCAGGGACTCGGTCAGCACCCTCGCCCCCTCCTCGCGCAGCTTGGCGATCGCATCGTCTCCCATGCCTGCCTCCTGCTTCGCCACGATCTGCTGCACGAGATCGGCGACGGGCCCGGCAAGCCGCTCCTGGCTGGCAACGAAACGCTGGGCGAGCACGAAGTCGAAGTACTCTCGCAAGGCCCGCGTTGCCGCCTCGTCGACCTGCGCCATGGCGGCGGCATCGGCTCCTGCGGCCGTCCTCGCCGACTCATGGCCCTTCAGCAGCCGCAGCCGGAGGCCGGCCTGGAACGCCTGGAGTTGGACACGGGACACGTCGCCACCGGCTGCCAGCGCCTCCTTTGCGGCAGGCGGCACGACGAAGCGGTCGGCCGGGGGATCCTCGTCGAACGTCGCCTTGCGCAGGACGAGCTTCATCGACCCCTTGGCAGTGCGTCCGGAGAGTTCGTGCAGCAAGCCCGAAGTCGCGAGGGCGACGGCGAAGCATCCGTCGGTCTCGGCACGCAACAGGTCGCCATCGCGGCTCCAGGTGACGTCCTTCTGGCGCGCGGTCTCGAGCCAGCCGAACGGCGACGTGGCCTTGCCCTCGAAGCCCAGCTTCCACTCGAAGGTCGCGGACTCCCCGTCGTGTCCCCACTTCAGCTGGAACACCGGCTGCAAGGAGCCGCCGTGATCCGTCCAATCAGCCGTGAGCGCGGGGGCGACCTCACGGATGCGAGCCTCCATGGCGCGCTGGCGGTCGACCAGCGCAGCCATGTCGAGGTCCGCGGCAACCGGGCGCTCACCGAGGTCCGACCGCATGGACAACACGGTGCCGATGATCCACGAGTCGATCACACCGCGGCTGTTGCGGATCTCGAGCCGCATGCGATCGGGCGCGAGATAGTCGAATGTGAGTTCGGAGGTGCCTGGTTGGGAGCTCAGGGTCAGCTCGTACACGGCGCGCAGCCGTGTCGTTGCAGCGGCACGCCGGGTGGGTTCGTCGAGGGGATCCTGGTCCTGCGGAAATCCGGTCGCGGCAAGGGCAAGGGCGGCGAGCAGCATGGCCGGGTTGTAGCCGCCGATCGTCCGCGCGCGAAGATCGACGCTTCGTCGACGCATTTTCGACAATCCACCGGCCCACCGGACGCGAAGCTGCGCCCATGCAAAGGAAGCTCCTGCCACTGGCCCTTCTCATCCTTCCCCTCGCCGCATGCGCATCCTCCGGGGAGCCGCGCGGCTCCTCCGGATTCTCTGCACGCGCCAACGTCGGCTACGGAAAGACGTCCGACGGCTCCTTCGACCCCAGCGGGTCCAGCGCCAGCGGCGAATACTCGCCGGGCATGATGAGCGGCGCAGCCATCGGCTACGACATCAACGAGCGTTGGGGCCTCGAGGCGGACTGGACGTACCGCAGCGGCGACATCGACTCGATCGGCACCGGTGGCTCCGTGGCGAACAGCGGCGACTACGCCTCGGTCGCGGTGACGGGCAACGTGATCCACAGCTTTGCGACGGACAGCCCGTGGCGGCCCTACATCGGCGCGGGCCTCGGTTTCCTGCAGGAGATCGACGCCGACCTGAAGCCCTCGGGCGCCGAAGTCAGTGACCGCGGGGCGCTCGCATACCAGTTCCTGGCCGGTGTCGGCTACCGCGCGAGCGATTCCATCGAGATCACGCTCGAAGGGCGCTACCTCGGCGCCGAGGACGTGGAACTCACGGGCGAGGGCCAGTCGTTCGAGGCCGAGTACGAACACGTGGGCGTGATGCTCGGCTTCCGCTGGCTGTTCTGAGCACCTGCCGACCTCACCCGGCCACGCCGGGGGGCCTGGACGAGAAGTCGAGATCGACGGTGAAGTCGCCGTCGATCTCGCGCGCCTGCAGGCGCCACCCGAAGCGGGCGCACAGGTCGCTTGCGATCACGAGGCCGAAGCCGAAGCCC
>JBEATZ010000509.1:0-3429 GCA_041161695.1 Planctomycetota bacterium
TCCTGCGAGGCCTGCGGCGCCACCTACCCGGCCACCGAGCTGAAGAACCCGCGGTCGATCTACTCCGGCGCCGCGCCGGAGCTGAAGCCGAGCCGCCAGCTGTTCGTGAAGCTCGCGCCGCTGCAGCCGTTCCTCACCGAATGGGTGCAGCGCGGCGGCGCGCTGCAGAAGGAGGTCGCCAACTACCTCGCCGGCCACTTCCTCGACAAGCCGCTGCAGGACTGGGACGTGTCGCGTCCCGAGCCGTACTTCGGCTTCCCGATCCCCGATGCCGCGGGCCAGTACTGGTACGTCTGGTTCGACGCGCCCATCGGCTACATCGCCGCCACCGCCGAGTGGTGCGCGCGACGCGGCGAGTCGCTCGATGCCTGGTGGCGCAACCCCGCCTGCGAGATCGTCCACTTCCTCGGCAAGGACATCACCTACTTCCACACGCTGTTCTGGCCCGCGATGCTCCACGTGGCGGGTTTCCAGCTGCCGCGCCGCGTGCAGATCCACGGGTTCCTGCGCGTCAACGGCGAGAAGATGTCGAAGTCGCGCGGCACGTTCGTGATGGCCGCCACCTACCTGCAGCACCTCGAGCCGAGCTGGCTGCGCTACTACTACGCGACCAAGCTCTCGGGCGGCATCGACGACCTCGACCTCGTGGTCGACGAGTTCGTGGGCAAGGTCAACAGCGACCTGGTCGGGCGCGTCGTCAACCTGGCGAGCCGTTCGGCGCGCTTCGTCGAGTCCACCGGGCTCTCGGCCCGGTACCCCGACGACGGCGGCTTGTTCGCGCGCGCCGCGGCAGCTGCCGACGCGATTGCCGCAGCCTACGAAGCCTGCGACACGCGCGAGGCCTGCAGGCTCGTGATGACGCTGGCGGACGCCGCCAACGAGTACGTCGAGCAGAAGGCGCCCTGGACCATCAAGAAGGACCCCGCGCGCGCGGCCGAACTGCAGGACGTGTGCACGGTGGTGCTCAACCTGTTCCGGCAGGTGGCCATCTACCTCGCGCCGGTGCTGCCCGACCTCGCCGCGAAGGCCGCAGCGCTGCTGGGCGACGGCATGGACCGCTGGGACGCGGCCCAGCGCCCCCTCACCGGCACGAAGGTCGCACCCTTCGCCCACATGATGACCCGCGTCGAGACCGCCAAGGTGCAAGCCATGTTCGAGGACACCGCCAAGGCCGCGCAGCAAGCGGCAGCCCCCGCCAGTTCCACCCCAGCGGCACCTGCCGCAGCTCCTGCCGCGCCTGCAGCAGCCGCCGCGCAGACGCCGCTCGAGAAGGAACCGCTGGCCCCCGAGTGCTCGATCGACGACTTCACCAAGGTCGACCTGCGCGTGGCGAAGGTGCTGGCCGCGGAAGAGGTGCCCGAGGCGAAGAAGCTGCTCAAGCTCACGCTGAGCCTCGGCGGCGACCAGACGCGCACCGTGTTCGCCGGCATCAAGGCCTACTACAAGCCCGAGCAGCTGGTCGGGCGCCTCGTCGTGATGGTCGCCAACCTCGCACCGCGCAAGATGAAGTTCGGGGTGAGCGAGGGCATGGTGGTCGCGGCCGGGGCCGAGGGCGAGGCCTACCTGCTCACGCCCGACAGCGGCGCGCAGCCGGGCATGCGCCTGCACTGAGCGCGGCGCTCACTGCTTCTTCGCCCTGGCCGGGTCGACGTTCTCCTCGAGCACGGGCGCGACGGGCTTGGGGTGTCGCACCTCGGTGATCGGCTCCCACTTCTTCAGGTCGGTGCGGTAGACGTTGTAGGTGCCGACCTGGGAGCCATCGGCGAACACGTACCACTGCTTGCCCTGCGCATCGGTCTCGACACGGACCGGCGCCGCGTAGGGAACGCCCGGGTCCCAGCCGGGATTCGGGGCCTCGGTGAGCCCATTGAGCGGCGCGAGTTCGCTGCCGTCGGGCATCCTCATCTTGCGCACCGCGGCGCCGGGCGTCGGCGCGGAGACGGGCGCATCGGCGACGGCAGGGGCGGCGGCATCGGGCTGCTCCACGGTGGCCGCGGGAGCAGCAGGCTGTGAGGGCCCGTCGCCCGGCGCGGGAGACAACCAGAGCAAGCCCAGCAGCACGGCTGCTGCCAGCAGCAACATCACGATCAGGATCTGCTTCATGGCGCAGGCAACCTATCGGCTCGGGGCTGCACGCGGGCCAGGGCTTCGGCAGGGGGCCCTGAAAAAAAGCAAGGCTCGGAGCGAACCCCGAGCCTCACCACGAAGTCTTTGGCAGACGTCGAAGTCGACGTCTCAGGCCTTCTTGCGGCCCTTCTTAGCAGCCTTCTTCGTAGCCTTCTTCTTGCCCTTCTTCTTGGCAGCCATTGGAGTCGTTCCTTTAAAGGTTGGTTGAGGAAGCTCGCATGGAGCCTCACGGCAGAGGACGATCCACGCGAATCACCCACGCAATCGGCACGAGGGGTCCGGGAATTCACCGAAATCTTGAAGCGATGCGGAGATGCGTCGAAAGTCGCGGAATCCCCAAAAAGCGAAACCGTAAATCTGCAGACAAATGCTGGTGTTTCGCGACGGTTTCTCGTCGCCCCCTTCGCAAGGCGGTTCCGGCAAGGATCTTCGAAAAATCCGCACACGGCACGGCTCCGGCGCCCCGGCCGCACCGGAGTCTGCCCGCAGAAACACCCGCGGCGGGCCCCCGGATGCCGTGGAGCCCGCCGCGCGTGGGACCCGGGTCGCGCCCGGCGCCGCTCAGTCGAACAGGCGGTCGAGGGTCCTGCGCGCGTCGTTGCCGTAGTCGGCATCGAGGCCGATGCCCTGGTCGCCTCGTTCCTCGGCAGCGGCGTACACCTCGGCGAGCTTCTTCGCCGTCTCGGCGGCGTAGAGCCGCACCATGCCGACGGTCGTCCGGTCGTCGAAGAGGATCGTGAGCAGGGTGCGGTCCCCCACCAGCGAGAGCTGGATGTTGTCGCGCTCGCCCTGGTGGTACATGGCCGTGAACTCCTCCTCGCCGAGGATGCGGGCCATCTCCTTGGTCGCCGCGAACGAACCGGCGACGAGCGCCGAGATCGTGTCGAGGTCGATGGTCTTGAGCTCACCACGACGGGTGACGAGGTGTCCCTCCTTGTCGATGAGGAGGGCGCACTTGGCACCGGACAGCCTCAGGAACTCGGCGAGCAGCTTGTCGATCTTGTCGACGTCCTCCTTGTAGAAGAGCAGTCGGTCGCGGCGGAGCTTCTCGTTGGCGCTGAGCTTGGAAGGTTGGTTCATGGCTCGTGGCTCCGATCAGGCCTGGAGGGCGGAGAAGATGCTGAATCCCAGCAGGATCACCAGCGCGACGAGGATGAGCCCGGTGACGAGCGTCCGCGAAGCGGGCTTTGCTGCCGGGGCAGCTGCAGGGGCCGCGGGTGCAGGGGCAGGGGCACTGGCGATGCGTGCGGCAGCAGCCGCCTGGGCACCCACGGGCTTGCGGGCGGCGGGAGCGGGCGGCGG
>JBEATZ010000411.1:0-4617 GCA_041161695.1 Planctomycetota bacterium
GTGGACAACAACTGCAGGGACCGCACCGCGGCCCTCGCGGCCGAGGCCGGCGCCAGGGTGGTGGCAGAACAGCGGCCAGGCTACGGCGCCGCGCTGTTCGCCGGGTTGCAGGCTGCGACGGGCGACCTGCTGGTGCTCACCGAGGCCGACGGCAGTTTCCGCGCCCGCGACCTCGAGAAGCTGCTCGTCTACCTGGAGGACGCAGGCATGGTGATGGGCACCCGCACCACGCGGCAGATGGTGCAGCAGGGCGCGAACATGCGCTTCCTGCTGCGCTGGGGCAACGTGGCCATGGCCAAGATCCTGCAGTTGCTGTGGCTGCGGCCCTCGGAGCCGCGCTTCACCGACGTGGGCTGCACCTACCGCGCGCTCACGCGCGAGACCTGGCAGGCGATCCGCGACCACCTGCGCGAGACCGGGCCGGCATTCTCGCCCGAGATGATGTGCGCGGCGCTCAACGCGCGCTGCCGCGTGATCGAGATCCCCGTCACCTACAGCAGCCGCATGGGCGGCGAGTCGAAGCACTCGGACACCTTCTCCCGCCAGGCGCGCACGGCGATGAAGATGTTCCGCACGATCTGCCGCAAGCGGTTGTTCGGCTGAGCCGTCCGGATCCCGACGGTGGCGCAGGGACGCGGCATCCGCGGGCCGGATCGCGCGCCGGCGCCACCGGATCCCCGGTGGAGGCGGGTTGAGCCCATGCCACCGGCTCTTCGCGCGCCTGGCATCGCGCCGCACGGCAGCGGGGCGTTGGCTAGACTTCCCGGCTCGAGGGTGCGGCGCGCAAAGCCTGTACCGGCCGGAACCGGATTTGCAGCAACGGTTTCGGTGACGCGCGGCAGGATTCCGATGAACCGGGGACCTGCCGCACGCGCCTGCGCGCCGCGGCACCAACTCTCCCCATGAACAAGCACGTCGTGATCCTTGGCGGTGGCCTGGCAGGGCTTTCCTGCGGCTACGAACTCATGAAGGCTGGAGGCCACAAGGTCACGGTGCTGGAGCGCGAGCCCTTCGTGGGCGGCATGGCATCCTCGTTCGTCGAGGAAGGCGACGAGTACTGGGCCTACGACTTCGGCCCCCACCGCTTCCACAGCAAGGACGAGAACCTCATCGAGCACGTGCGCGAGATCCTCGGCACGAACGTCGTGATGGCGCAGCGCCTGTCGCGCATCTTCCTCTTCAACCAGCTCATCGAGTACCCGCTCGTGGCCGGCGACGTGCTGCGCAAGATGCCGTTCCACATGATGGTCCGCGCGATGCTGGACTACGTGTGGGTGCGCATCCAGGACCGCACGGGCCTGAAGAAGTTCAGCGACCTCGACTTCGAGAGCTGGGTGACCAGGCGCTACGGCCGCACGCTCTATCGCGTGTTCTTCGGCGAGTACACCGAGAAGACGTGGGGCATCCCGCCGCGCACGATCTCGGCGACCTGGGCCAGCCAGCGCATCACGCTGCTCAACCTCTGGGACGCGATCAAGAAGACCATCAAGCCGCCGAGCACCAAGGAGGGCCCGCGCACGCTGGTGCGCGAGTTCATCTACCCCAAGCTGGGCGGCATCGGCGAACTGGCGCGCGGTTATGCGCGCAAGATCGAGGAGATGGGCGGCACGGTGCTGGTGAACTCCCCTGCCGTGCGCGTGTTCCACGACAACGGCAGGGTCACGGGCGTCGAGTACGGACGCCACCAGCGCGAGGTCATCGAGGGCGACATCTACATCAACACCATCCCTGCCACGGGACTGGTGAAGGCCCTCACCCCCCGCGCACCCGAGCCCGTCGTCGCAGCGGCAAACTCGCTCAAGCACGTGTCGATCGTGTTCGTCTACCTCAAGCTCAACCGCGAGTCGGTGAGCCCGGACAACTGGGTCTACCTGCCCGAGAAGAACCTCGTCGTGCACCGCATCAGCGAGTTCAAGAACTTCAGCCCGCACGTGGCGCCGAAGGGCAAGACGCTCGTGTGCTGCGAGATCACCTGCAAGCGCGGCGACGACATCTGGCGCGCGACCCAGGAGCGGCTCACGCAGATCGCAGAGGACGACCTCGTGAAGGTCGGCCTGATCAACAAGGGCGAGGTGTTCGGCTCGGTGATCAAGAAGATCCCCTACGCCTACCCGCTCTACGAGGTCGGCTACGAGCAGTACCTCGACCCGATGATGGAGTACGTGCGCGGCATCACGAACCTGCACTCCACCGGCCGCCAGGGCAACTACCGCTACAACAACATGGACCAGTCGGTGGAGATGGGTCGCAAGCTGGCCTGGCAGATCGCCAGCGGCCAGGACACCGGTCATGCCGGCGTCGCGACCGAGAAGGAGTACTTCGGCTGATGAGCCGGTCCGCACCGGTCCAGCAGCGGCCGGCGCAGCCCGGCCCACTCGCCGCGACGGACGGCGACTTCGTGCCCATCCCGTCGTGCCAGCTGTGTGGCAGCACGCGGCGCAGCCTGATGTTTGCCGAGCCGCCGTTCGAGGTGCTGCGCTGCACCGACTGCGACTTCGTCTACGTGACCCCGCGCCTGCGCGGCGAGGCACTCGCCAAGGTCTACGGCGAGAGCTACTGGAAGAGCGACAACCCCAAGCTGCACGGCTACGCCGACTACGCGCGCGAAGCATCGCTGTACCTCAAGACCTTCCGGCTGCGCATGCGCTTCGTGCGCAGGTGGCTGCAGCCGGGTTGCCGCGTCCTCGACATCGGCTGCGCAGCGGGCTACTTCCTGCAGGTGATGCACGACGAGGGCTGCGAGGTCCTGGGCGTGGAGCCCAGTGAGCCCATCGCGCGCATCGCGGCAGCCACGCTGGGCCCCGAACGCGTGCACGTCGGCGACCTGGAGACGGCCCCCGAGGACAAGGGCTACCGGCCCGGCTCCTTCGACATGGTCACGCTCTGGGACGTGATCGAACACTGCCCCGACCCCCAGTCGGTGCTGCGACGGGCGCACCAGTTGCTCAAACCGGGCGGCGTGCTGCTGCTCGAGACCCAGAACGTGGCCTCGCGCTGGGCGCGCCTGCTCGGGCCGCGCTGGCACCACTACAAGCACCACGAGCACCTCTACCACTTCCAGCCCTCCACGATCCGCCGCGTCCTCGCGGAAACGGGTTTCGAGGTGGAGCACTGCGGCGCATCCTATGCCGGCAAGTACGTGTCGTTCGGCTTCATCGCCGAGCGCGCAGGACGGCTCGGCCCGCTCACCGGGCTGCTGTTCCGCCCCCTCGCCCTCGTCAGCAACTGGAACCTCTACGTGAACCCGCGCGACGAGATGATCGTGGTCGCGCGCAGGCGCGAGACCGGCAACCAGGACCGCTGAGCGATGGACCGCATCGCCTACGAGATGTTCGCGAGGATGGAGGACCGCCACTTCTGGTTCGTGGCACGCAAGCGGATCTTCCACGCCCTCCTGGACCGGGAACTCGGGACGCGGAAAGACCTCCGGCTGCTGGACGTGGGCTGCGGAGCCGGATCGATGCTGGGGCCCATGCAGCGGTACGGCACGGTGCACGGCGTCGATCTCGACGTCGAGTCGGTGCAATGGTGCCGCAACCGCGGGTTCGAGAACGTGCAGCAGGGATCCGCGTACGACCTTCCGCACCCCGACGCGAGCTTCGACCTCGTCGGCCTCTACGACACGATCGAGCACATCCCCGACGACCACCGGGCGCTTGCCGAGGCGTTCCGCGTGCTGAAGCCGGGAGGGCTGCTGTTCGTCTCGGCACCTGCATACCAGTTCCTCTGGTCCCAGAACGACCGCATCGCGCACCACCACCGCCGCTACTCGCGCGGCAGGCTGCGCCGCCTGATCGAGGATGCCGGCTTCGAGGTGCGACGGGCCACCTACTTCAACACCGTGCTGCTCCCGCTCATCGTCCCCGCGGTCTACTGGCAGAAGCTGCTCGACCGGCTGGGCAGGCTGCCCTCAGGCTACAACAACTGCTCGGTGCCCATCCCGGGGCCCGTCAATGCGCTGTTCACGGCACTGATGGGCTCGGAGCGCCTCGTGCTGCGGCACTGCAACCTGCCGCTCGGCCACTCGCTCATCGCGATCGCGCGCAAGCCGCAGCCCTGAGGGCTGCGGGCGCGGCAGCAGGCTGCGGCACGGGGCCGCGCCTGCCGACCCAAGTCACTTCGCGGGCGCCTCTTCGTTGACCGGCAGTTCGCGCGGCAGCTCGAACTTGTAGCGCTGCTTGAGCGCTTCCATCGTGTAGGACTGCTGCAGGGCGGTCATCGCCTGGTCGTCGCGGAACGTGGCGCCGAAGCCCTCCTTGCGCAGCGCGAACTCGCGGCGCGTCAGGTCCTCGGCCGTGCACGGCATCACGAGGTCGCATGCGGCCACGTGCCAGCGGCGCGCGGTCATGTCCTCGAGCACGCCGGTCGACTCGCCGGCCTTCAGCTTGGAGGCCTCGGAACGCATCACGAAGACCACCGTCTCGTCGAAGCGCTTGTCGACGCGTGGCAGGCTGGCGAGGTCGCGGCGGAAGGGGCCGACCTTGCGCACCGTGAAGCCGGCCTCGGCTGCTGCGGCATCGAGCACCGCGGCATGGTGCTTCTTGGCGGCAGCGGCGACCTCGGCCTCAATGGCCTTGGCGGTGTCGGCCTCGATGTTCTTCTTCTTCTCCTCTGCCG
>JBEATZ010000050.1:0-3449 GCA_041161695.1 Planctomycetota bacterium
GCTGCGCGGCATGTTCGAGCGCGGCGTGCGCCAGCGCGACGGCCGGCGCAAGGACCAGCAGGGCGTGTTCCCCGTCGCGGTGAGCTGGCTGTTCCAGAGCATGGCCAAGCTGCACGAAGGCCGGCAGCTGATGGAGCAGGGCGCGAACGCGCGCGACGTGGCCGGGCGCCTCGGCGTGAAGGCGTTTGCCGAGCGCTTCACGGCGCAGCTGCAGCGCTCCACCGAGCCCATGCTGCGCGAGGGCCTGCTGGCGCTGCTCGAGTGCCAGCGCCGCATGCGGTTGCAGGGCGACGATCCCGAGCTGCTGCTTGAGCAGTTCCTGATGCAGTGGTTCGACGGCATGCGGCTGCGGCCGGCGCGGGAGCTCGACGCATGATCCGCATCCTGCCACCGGAGGTCGTCAACCAGATCGCCGCCGGCGAGGTGATCGAGCGTCCGTACTCGGTCGTGAAGGAACTGGTCGAGAACAGCCTCGATGCCGGCGCCACGCGCGTGCGCGTCGAGATCGCAGCTGGCGGCGCCGAGATGATCCGCGTCGTCGACGATGGCAGCGGGTTCCACGCCGAGGACCTGCCGCTCGCGTTTGCGAGCCATGCCACCAGCAAGCTCAGCGCGCTGGCCGACCTCGACCACATCGCCTCGCTGGGCTTCCGCGGCGAGGCGCTTGCGTCGATCGGCTCCGTGGCGCGCGCCACGATCCGCAGCCGGCGCCACGACGAACCGTCGGGTCACGAGATCTCGTGCGCCGGCGGCCAGCTCGGCCCGGTGCGGCCGTGCGGCTGCCCGCCCGGCACCACGATCGAGATCCGCGACCTGTTCTTCAACGTGCCGGCGCGTCGCAAGTTCCTGCGCACGGCGTCCTCGGAGAAGGCCAAGGTCACCGAGTTGCTGTGCCAGCTGTCCCTCGCGCGCCTCGACGTCGACTTCACGCTCGTCGTCGACGGGCGCGAGGTGCTGCGGCTGCCGGGTGGCGAGGACCTCGCGACGCGCTTCGGCCGCTGCCACGGCACCGAACTGGTGCGGGGCCTCGTGCCCGTCGAACGCGAGTTCGCAGGGCTGCGCGTGCACGGCCTCGTGGCCGAGCCCGACCTCGCGCGGCGCGACAGCAAGCTGGAGATGCTGTGCATCAACGGCCGCTTCGCGCGCGAGAACGCCGCCGTGCAGGCGATCCGCCAGGCGTACCGCGAGTACCTCATGGGCGGGCGCATCCCGGTGTACCTGCTGCACCTGGCCATGCCGCCGGACCAGGTCGACGTGAACGTCCATCCGCGCAAGGCCGAGGTGCGCTTCCTCGACTCGCGCCGCATCGCCGGCTGCCTGCACGAGACCGTGCGCGCCGCGCTGCAGTCCCGCGCGACGGCATCCGCGGGCGGCGTGGTGCTCGACCCGGCGATGCCGCGCGCCCGCTCGGGCTTCCCCGACCTGCCAGCCGACCTGTTCGGGCGCCCGGCGATGCCCGCCCCGGCGGTGCGCGAACCGGCAGCACCCTTCGGCGCGCCTCCTGCACCGGCGGTCGCGCCGACCGCCAAGGGCGCGGCACCCACAGCGCAGCCTGCAGCCGGCACCGCTCCCGGCCCTGCCGCCGATCCCGCGCGCCCGCATCCCTTCCGCGGCCTCGCCTCGCGCTTCCTGCAGGTCATGGACCTCTACCTGCTGCTCGAGGGACCGCAGGGCCTCGTGGTGGTGGACCAGCACGCGTTGCACGAGCGCGTGATCTACGAGCGGCTGCGCAACGCGCACCGCAGCCGCACCGCCACCGTGCAGCGCCTCCTGCTGCCTGCGGTGGTCCAGCTCACGCCCACCGACAAGGAGTGGCTGCTGGAGTCCGCGCGCGACCTCGAGGCCGAGGGCCTGCTGGTGGAGGACTTCGGACCCGGCGCCGTGGCGGTGCAGGGCGTGCCCGCGGCACTCGGCAAGGTCGACCCGGGCAGGCTGCTGCGCGAACTGGTCTCGGGCGATGGTTCGTGCAGCGCTGCGGCGCAGGCGCGCGACACCGTGTCCGAGCGCTTCCACAGCATGGCCTGCAGGGCCGCGGTGATGGCCGGGGACCGGCTGTCCGAGCCCGAGATCCTGGCGCTGCTCGCCGAGGCCGCGACGCTCGAGCACCCGCACAACTGCCCGCACGGGCGTCCCACCGTGCTCACCTTCACGCCTGCCGAACTCGAGCGCTACTTCCGCCGGCGCTGCTGAACCCCCGCACCCGCCACACGCTCCCACGACCATGAACCTCCGCAGCCTGTATCGCGTCCTCTTGCTGTGCCCGGCGCTGCTCGTCCTGCAGGACCCGAAACCAGCGCCCGCGCCGCAGCCCGATGCGCAGCAGCCCGCGGCATCCGCCGAGACGCAGCGCGTGCTGGAGGAGGCGCTGCGCATGGCGCAGTCAGGTCCCGAGCACGCGTTCCTCGCGAAGCTCGTGGGCGAACACGACCTCGTGCTGCGCTCGCGCCCGGCTGCCAGTGCGCCATGGTCCGAGCGCAAGGGCAGTTGCAGCGCCAAGGCAGTGCTCGGCGGCCGTTACGTCCAGCTCGCCATGCGTTTCGAGGCTCAGGGCCAGGAGGCCGCGGGCTTCGAGGTGCTGCAGTTGCTGGGCCACGACCGGCTGCGCCGCGCGTACACCTCCAGCTGGCGCGACACACTCACGACGTGGGCAGTCGAGTCGAGCGGCGGCATGACCGAGCCCGGTCTCGTGCGCTTCCAGGGGCTCAGCGCCGACCCGCAGTTCCCCGATGGCCGCGTCTTCCGCATGGACCTCGCGATCCCCGATGCTGGCGCGCCCTCGCTGCGCGTGTTCGCGGGCGCTACAGGTGCCGAAGAAGAACTCGTGCAGGTGGAGTTCACGCGCCGCTGAGTGCGCGCATCACTTCTTCAGCTTGAGCTTGTCGAGCTTCGGCGCGATCACCGCGCGGCAGTAGCCCTGGTTGGGGTTGTTGCGGTAGTAGTCCTGGTGGTAGTTCTCGGCAGGATAGAACGTCGATGCCCGCGCAATCTGCGTGACGATCGGGTTCCGGAAGGCCGGCTGCGCGGCATCGCGCGAACGCTGCACGGCCTCGACCTGTTCGTTGCTCTCGCAGAACACCGCGCTGCGGTACTGGGTGCCGATGTCGGCGCCCTGGCGGTTGAGGGTGGTCGGGTCGTGGGCGCGCCAGAACCAGTCGAGCAGGTTCTCGAGCGGCAGCACCTTCGGGTCGAACACCACCTTCACCACTTCGGCATGGTTGGTGGTCCCCGAGCACACCTGCTCGTAGGTCGGGTTCGGCACGTCGCCGCCCATGTACCCGGACTCGACGTCGATCACGCCCTCGACCTGCTCGAGCACGGCCTCGATGCACCAGAAGCAGCCGGCGCCGAGGGTGATGGTCGCGAAGCGGGGCGGCTCGGCTGCGCCCTCGGAAGGCGTGGTGGATGGGGTGGGCGTCATCGCGGCAGGTTCCGTGGTGGGGGGAGTCGTG
>JBEATZ010000080.1:0-4566 GCA_041161695.1 Planctomycetota bacterium
CGGCTCTCCGGGGCAGGAGGGCCTCAGATGCCGTAGGTCGCGCTCGCGCCCAGGTGCTCCTCGATCCGGAGCAGCTGGTTGTACTTGGCGATGCGGTCGCTGCGGCAGGGCGCGCCGGTCTGATCTGGCCCACGCCCGTGGCCACCGCCAGGTCGGCGATGGTGGAGTCCTCGCTCTCGCCCGAGCGGTGCGACATGACGGCGCGGAAGCCCGCACGGCGGGCCATGTCGATGGCCTCGAGCGTCTCGGTGAGCGTGCCGATCTGGTTGACCTTGATGAGGATCGCGTTGCCGGACTTCTCGGCGATGCCGCGCGCAAGGCGCTGCGTGTTGGTGACGAACAGGTCGTCGCCCACCAGTTGCACCTTCGAGCCGATCGCCGCGGTGAGGGCCTGCCAGCCCTTCCAGTCGTCCTCGGCCATGCCGTCCTCGATGGAGAAGATCGGGAACTCGCCGCACCAGCGTGCCAGCAGGTCCACCATGCCCTTGCCGTCGAGCACCTTGCCCTCGCCCTCGAGCGTGTACTTGCCCTTGGCGAAGATCTCGGTGGAGGCGGCATCCATCGCCAGCATCACGTCGGTGCCGGCCTTGTAGCCGGCCTTCTTGATCGCCACGAGGATCACCTCGAAGGCCTCGGCGTTGCTCTTCAGGTTGGGGGCGAAGCCGCCCTCGTCGCCCACGGCCGTCGCGAGGCCGCGTGCCTTGAGTTCGCCCTTGAGCGCATGGAACACCTCGGTGCCCATGCGCAGGCCCTCGCGGAAGCTGGCTGCACCCACGGGCATCACCATGAACTCCTGGAAGTCCACGTTGTTGTCGGCGTGTGCACCGCCATTCAGGATGTTCATCATCGGCACCGGCAGGCGGCGCGCCTGCGCGCCGCCCACGTAGCGCCACAGCGGCAGGTTGGCGTCGGCGGCGGCGGCCTTGGCCACCGCGAGGCTCGCGCCGAGGATGGCGTTGGCGCCGAGCTTGGCCTTGTTGGGCGTGCCGTCCGCCTCGCAGAGCAATGCGTCCACCGCAGCCTGGTCCCGCGCGTCGGAGCCCAGCAGCGCATCGCTGATGAGCGAGTTCACGTGCTGCACGGCCTTGAGCACGCCCTTGCCGAGGTAGCGCTTCTTGTCGCCGTCGCGCAGTTCGCAGGCCTCGTGTGCTCCGGTGCTCGCGCCCGAGGGCACGATCACCGAGCCCATGGCGCCGGATTCCAACTCGACTTCGACTTCGACCGTGGGGTTGCCGCGCGAGTCGAGGACTTCGCGGCCGTGGACGTGGACGATGGTGGACATGGGGGTTGGATACCTGCGCGGCGCGCTGCGCTCAAGCGACAGCTGGTGCAGATCCACGAAGTGGGTTCGGCACGGCCCTGCCGCGAGGACGCCCGCGGCTGCCGCAATCGACCTCCTCGGAGGGGAACGAAGCTGTCCTTTTCGGCCCGCGAGTCCACGATTTCCTCGATGACGCCGCGGGGAGGGGGAGCCTCGTGCGGTCGAGCGTCCGCGGAAGGTGCGCTTCCGCGTGCCGCTGCGGCCCGAGCCCACTTCGTGGATCTGGACCCCTCAGCGCTTCGGCGGGTGCAGGCGGCGGAGCGCAGCCTGCACGCGGCGCGGGTCGATGCTCATCACGTAGGGACGTGCACCGGGTCCCTCGAGGTCGATGGTCCAGACGCCCATCGAGACGTTCTCCTGCCGGCTGTCCTCGCGGGCGTTCTCGTAGATGCGCAGCACGATGTCGTGCGGGCCGCCGCGCGACATCGGCACCTCGGCGAAGTCGTTGCCGTCGAGCCATCCGCCCGAACTGCGGCTCAGCTCCCAGCGCGAGTAGGCGAACTTCTCACCCGTGCGCTGGTCGATGCCGCCGACGCCCTCGGGGTAGCCGGTGTTGCCCTTGTAGATCACCGACACCCGCACCTTGCGGTCCGGTCCGACGAGGGAACGCAGGCCGGGCGTGCGGAACACCGCCGGCGCCAGCTTGTGCATGTACAGCGTCTGCTCGCCGGGGTTGAGGCTCGCAGGCGTGGGCGGGTAGCCGAGGCCGAAGGCGACGATGTCGATGAAGGGGGCAGGCGTGATGATCTCCGCCTTGCCGTTGCGCCAGCGGAACCCGGTCTCGCGCTTGCTGCCGTCGGCGAGCTGGGTGCGCATCAGGATGGGGCCGTTCACGTCGGCGAGCGGTTCGCCGCGGGGGCCCACGGCGGTGAGGGCATACCTGTGGAGCCAGCCGCGCAGGTCGAGGTTCGCGAGGCGAGGGTCACGGTTGTCGCCCGGCCCGACCTGGATCCCGCCAAGCTGGAACAGCGGCTCCGAGAAGTTGCGGACGGTGATCGAGAGGTCGTAGCGGTCGGGCACCAGGGCGCCGATCGCGAACTGGCCGTTGCGGCGCGTGCGGAGCGGGACGGTGCGGTTGCGGCTCCGGTCGTTCTGCGACACGAGGCTCACGGTCGCGGCATCGCGCGGCATCCACTCCGGCAGCAGGATGCGTCCGAGCAGCACGCCGTGACGGTCCAGCTGGATCGCCAGTTCCACCCCCGGTGCGAAGGGATCCGAGGCCTTCGGGAAGTGGTTCGCCGCCTGCACCTGCAGCCGGATGGCGGCGGGCGGAACCGGGCACGCGAGGCGGAAGCGACCCTCCGAGTCGGTGCTGGTGCGCGCGAGCGGGGCATCGACCCAGTCGGTCTTGTCGCCCTGCTGCACGAACTGCTGCAGGCGGACCGAGGCGTTGACGATCGGGATGCCGAGGTCGTCGACCACGGTGCCGCGCGCCACCTCGTCGAGGTTGCGCAGCACGAGGGCGCCGAGGTCGCGCCGCATGCCCGGGCCAATGGGGCCCAGCGGCTGGCGCAGCCCCCAGGCGAACTCGTCGCGCTCGGCGCGGAGGTCGAGGTTGAGGGCGAGGCCCTCCGTGTTGGCGCGCAGGAGGTAGTCGCCGCGTCCGTCCTCGAGCGTGTTCATGCGCCCGAGGGCGAGCACTCCCTTCACGCTGGTGAGCGAGAGGCCGAGGCTGCCCTCGAAGGGTTGTCCATCCGGGAGCACGAGCTGTGCGGCGAGCACCGCGAACTCGGGCCCGATGGGCAGCGCCACGCGCACCACCTGCCCGGGCTCCACGGGGCCACGCAGGACCTCACGGCGCGAGCCGCGCTCGTCGGCGTTGTGGCGCAGGAAGGTGGCGAGTTCGAGGCCGAGCCCCACGTAGGGGAAGACCACGGCGGCTTCGCCGAGGGGCTTCTGCTGGCGCGTCCAGTCGGCGCGGCTCGAGACCGGCAGGTTGAGGGCGAGCGGCTGCTTGCGGCTCGCGCCCACGGACAACTGGCACTCGCTCAGGATCGGGTTGCCGGCCTGGTCGGTGATCAGCACCTCGAGCCGCCCGGTGGCCGGCATCTGCAACTGCAGTGGTTCTGCGGGCAGAGGGCTGCCCGGGAACTCGACGGCCACGACGTCCTTGTTGGGCACCTGCAGCACGGCGGCAAACCGCCCGCCGAGGTCGCCCGCGCGCCACTCCTGGAAGTGCCGGATCCGGCGGGTTCCGTCGGCGTCGGTGATCCCGGTCCAGACCGGCCTCGCCTCGTCGAAGCGCGCGCCCTGGAAGATCGCGACGGGGGCCCCGGGCATGGGCTGGCCCTCGGCATCGCGCACCTCGAGGGCGAGCGATTCGTCGGGTCGCAGGAACATGCGCACCTCGCCCCGCTGTCCGGCTTCGAGGGTGGTGAACGCGAACTGGCCCTCGTGCTGCACGCTCACGAGCGTGGTGGCCACGATGGGCGGCAACTGGAACTCACCGTCGGCGTCCGTGCGCGCGCGCGCGCCGAGCAGCTCGGGCAGTTCGTTCTCCTGCAGCGGCAACAGGCCCTGGCGACGCCGCTGGGCGGCGCGGCGTTCGATCCACCGCACCTCCGCACCCGCGATCGCCGCGGCGGGATCGCCGCCCAGCACCTGCAGGGTCGGACCCTCGGCCGGCTGGCGCGGGTCACTGGTGCCCACCTGCTGGCGGTCCAGGCGCGCCTCGAGCAGTTCCTGGTCGCGGTCGAGTCCCGCGCCGGAGGCTGCGGCAGCCGTGTTGGCGGCGAGGGGGTCGCCGTCTTCCGTGCGCTCCAGGACTTGACCCAGCGACTGCGGCGGCGCCTCCGGCTCGGAGGCGAACAGCCCGGTCACGGCCCAGGCAGCGAGCCAGAGCACCACGGGCAGCAGCAGCCAGGTTGCGTTGCGCAGCATGCGATCTTCGCTGGCAGGAACGCATGCGCGCGGGGAAGGAAACCCGCCGCAGCCCGTCCAGCACGGCAGATCCTACGGATCGTGCGCGCGAACGCGAGAGGACTAATTCCCCGTGAATCGCAGCACGTGGGCGAGGGTCGGGTCGACCACGCCGGTGGTTTCCGATGCGAGTGCCTGCACCGTGGCCATGCCGAGGGCCGGCGTCGAGGGCGCGATGGTCCAGTGTTCGGCGTTGCTCGTGGCGAAGGACTGGCTGAGGTCGAGCCACTGCGTCGCGAAGGTCGCTCCGAGCGCGAACGGCTGGTTGGGGATCGACAGCAGGAAGTGGCCCATGCCACCGAGCGAAGCAAGTGCCGGGTCGACGG
>JBEATZ010000111.1:0-10113 GCA_041161695.1 Planctomycetota bacterium
GTGGGAACGCCGCGGGCGGTGGCGGCGGCAACTGAAGGGCGGCAGCGGCTGGGCCTCGGCGGCCCGTGTTCGAACCCCGGTCTCCCGGGAAGGGGAGTCAACGGGTTCGGGCTTCACCGGATTCCGGCGAGCCCGAGGCATGCCCTGTGCCAACGAAAAACGGCGCATCAGCTGCGCCGTTTTTCGTGCCTCCCCGCAATCGGGCTGGCAGATGGGCTCCCCGCGGCGCGCCAGGCTTTGCAGCCCGCCGCGAGCGAGGATGCGTCCGGATCAGACGCTGGCCGTGCCAATCTTGGTGACGGTCTCGTCCGTCTTCAGCTTGATCACGTCCTGCAGGTCATCCGTGCCTTCAACGGCGCCGCCGGCGACGATGACGACGACAGTACCGAACTCAGCGGACTCAGCGCCGCGCTCGTCACGAAGGAAATTCACGATCCAGTTGCTCATGGGAGGATTGGTTGGGTTGGGGGAAAGGCGAGAAGAGAAGAAGTGGAAGGTAGGGGCAATCCGGATCCACCGTATGGAGGATCCGAAGCGGCCATACATCCCGCATCAAGTAAAACTGCCCCGGACGGTCTGTCAACTCGCCCGGGCCATGCCCGCCCGCGGTCCCGAGGCCTGCGCATGGATCCCGTCGATGGCACGAGGGGTTCGCCTTCGTCCGCACGCCGCATTTTGGGCTCATTTTGAGACCCTCCACTCCTGCTGGGGCGCGCGGCGGGTCGGCGCAGGGTGTCATGGTGCAGGGCGATCTCGGGGCTTCGGGTTCCTGCGCGTGCGGCATTGCGTGCACGGACCGGGCCGGGTCACGTCCGGATTGCGCGTCCGCTGGCAGGTGGTCCACGAGCCAGGTCACCTCACGGTCCTGCAGCGGTGCAGCGGTGCAGGACCGAGGCCCTGCCCTCGAGGCGCCAGGATGCATTCCGGAAGTGGGAGGGCCAGGCGACCGGTCCACGACTCCGGGATCCGGTGGCTTGGTTACCGGACGAGTTTGCTTCGCGTGGATCGTGCCCGTTCGAGGTTGGCCTCGACGAGGTCTGGCGTCAACACGCGCGCCCACAACCTGCGGGCGTCCAGTTCACCCGATGCATCGCCGGTCAGCGCACGCGCGAGGGCGAGGTTGGCCACATAGTCGCTGTCGTAGGTGTCTGTTGCGTAGGCCGCCTCGAAATCGACCGTGGCCTCCGGCAACTGGCCCAGCATCAGGCGGCACAGGCCCCGGTTGTTGTGCAACACGGGGCTGCCGGGCACGCGTTCCAGTCCCTTGGTCAGGACGTCGACCGCATCCTGGTAACGGCCGTCGCGCACGAGCAGTTCCGCGGCTTCTGCGTAGGACTCCGCGTGCTGCGGGTGCTCCGCCAGCATGCGACCAGCCACCCCGCTCGCCGCTGCCAACTCGCCCTTTGCAGCCAGGACGCGCGTCGTCATCTGCAGGGTCCGGACGGAGGTGGGCTTCATGGGGCCACCCTCGAACCAGTCATCCTCCGGCTGGGGAGCCGAGGAACAGGCCGTAACGAGCGCCAAGGAGGTGAGCAGGAGACCGCGCTTCACGCAGTCGAGGAGCACCATGGGCGAGGTCACTGCATCCTCCCGTTGTCGGGTGCCGCGATGGGGTTCGGAACGTCCATGGGGTTCCCAGCGATCTTCTCGCGGATGTCGAGGACCTCGACCGCAGCGGCCCCGGATCCACCCGGATGGCCGACTGCCACCGACACGCGTTCCGTTGCCACGCCCAGGACCTTGAGTTGGTCTGCAACTGCCTGCAGGCGCTGCTTGCCGAGGTCGGAGGATGCTGCGCCGGGTGAGAGGTGGATCCGGCCGCCTCTTTCGGGCAACTGCTCGACCATCGTCGACAACTGCGCACGGCCGAGGTCGTTGAGTTCCGCGGCATCCACCACGAAGTGGTGGGGATACAGGGTCCGTTCGCGTGCGGCACCTCGCCGCGCCTGCTCGTCGAACGGCTTGACCACCCGCTCCTTCTGGGGCTTCAGCGGGTCGTGTGCGTCGGAGTTCTCCTGCTCCGGAGCACTGGAGCACGCGGCCATGGACACGCAGGCCGCCGCCCAGAGCATGGTGCGGAGGCACGAGACGCGAAGGTTCAGGGTGGACATCATGGGTTCTCTGGTTTGGTTTGCGTCAATCAGCGCTTGCCGAGCTGAGCGCCGTCACGGTGAGGTTCACCAGCGGTCCGAGGATCAGCAGGAGCGTTGCCGGCAGCATGAATGCAGCCAGTGGGAGGATCATCTTCACCGTGGCTCGGTGCGCGCGCTCTTCGAGGTCCTGCATCTGCTCGTGGAGCAGCGAGTCGACCCCGGTGCGGATGGCCTCGGCGAGTTCGCTGCCGAACCGTTCCGCTTGTTCGAGGAGCTGTCCGAGCCCTAGGAGGTTGGCCATGCCGGTGCGCGTGGCTGCATCCTCGAGGGCACTGCGCCAGGTGCGGCCGAGTCCGACGTCCAGCTCGACGAGCCGGAGTTCCTCGGCGAGTGGTTCCCGAGCCTCGGCCATCGCCTCCGCGGACTTGCGCCATGCAGCACCGAGGCTGAGGCCGCCGTTCACGCCGATGCAGAGGAGTTCCAGCGCGAGTGCCAGCCCGGCCTCGCGCGCGGCGAGCAGCTTGGCACGCTGTTCTCGCATCCACCAACGCACCAGGGACAGTGCAAGCAGTGCGCCGCCGGCAGAGTAGGCGAGGACGGATGCCATCCCGCCGGCACCCGCAAGCCATGCCCCGCCCAGGGATCCCGCGAGCAGCAACAGCAGTGCTGCGCAGGTGGCGCCGAGGCGCTGCGAAGGCGTGCGCAGGCCACACTGGCTCAGCCGCAGTCGCTGCGCATCGCGCATCCTGCCGAACCAGCCCGGAGCGTGCGGGCGCCACAGTCTTGCTGCAGGATTGCCTGCTGAAGAGTCCGCCGCGTTGGCAAGGGTGCCGAGGCCCGCAACCACCACGAAGGTGGTCAGGGCTGCGGCCATGGCGGCGTCACCGAGGGGAGCGATCATGACTGCACCTGCGGCACGCCTGCCGCTTCCAGTTGTGCAAGCCGCTGGATGGACCGCAGTCCGAGCACGACGAGCAGCGCGGAAATCGCGATCATCATGTTGCCTCCCGGGGTGCCGAGCAGGAACGACGCGTATCCGGGCACCATGCGGGTCAGCATCACCGCGGCAACGACCGGGATGACCGCGAGGAGCAGGGAGGCACTGCGGCCGTAGGCGACGATGGTGCGCGCACGGCGCCGCGTGCGGCTCCGGTCGACGAGCGCACGCGTGAGTCTCTCGGCAGTGGTGACGAGGTTGCCGCCGACCTCCTGGTTGACCGCAAGGGCCATCCCGAAGGCGCGCAGTTCCGGCTGGCGCACCTCCTGCATCACGGCGCGGACCGCCGAGGCGAGGTCCTCGCCCAGGCGCTCGCGCACGAGGATCTCGCGCAACGCCACCTGGGTCTCCCCGCGGGCCTCGCCCGCTGCCACATGCAGCACCTCGAGCATCGGCATCCCCGCGCGCAGGGCACGGTTCGCGGCGCCGATGGCGACGAACGCCTCGGACTCGGCGGCAACCTCGCGCTTCTGCGACTCGATGGCGCGCCAGACGGACGTGAGTCCGTGGCCGAGGGCGAATGCGGCCAGGGCGAGCCACGGCTTGCCCATCAACTGCCACACCCAGACGGCAGCCGCGAGGCCGATCAGGACCGGCAGCATCGAGGTTGGTTTGCCCTGCGACGTGCCGGGATTCGCGACCCGCTTGCTGGCACGGCTCCACACCACCGCCGCGACGACGGCGGCGGCCAACGGTGGCCCGAAGCGTTGCCAGTCGGGCGTCATGACTTCGTGCCTCCGACCAGGGGGCCCGAGGAGAACAGGGAGCGATCCAACTGCACGCCCTTCGCCAACAGGGAGGGCTGGAAGCTCGGCACCTCGCCGGTTCCGCGGAACACGCCGGCACCGGCACCACCGAGTTCGAACACGTGCAGCGGCGTCACGCCGATTGCACCGTTGGAGGCACGGATCTCGCCGATTTCTCCGACCACGCGGCGGCCATCCGGCAGTCGTACGAGGTGGACGACCACCTGCACGGCATCTGCGATGTAGTCGCGCAACACGGCAACGGGTACGTCGAAGCCGCTCATCAGCAGCATCGACTCGAGGCGTGCGATCGCCTGCTGTGCACTGCTCGCATGCAGCGTCGTCATCGAGCCGTCATGGCCGGTGTTCATCGCCTGCAGCATGTCGAAGGCCTCTGCGCCTCGGCACTCGCCGATCAGGATCCGGTCCGGACGCATGCGGAGGGCATTCCGCACGAGATCACGGGTCGTCACCGCACCGACACCCTCGAGGTTGGGAGCCCGGGTCTCGAGCCGCACCAGGTGCGGATTCGCCAGGCGCAGTTCCGCGGCATCCTCGATGGTCACGACGCGCTCTGCCGCGCCGATCGATGCCGAGGCGGCGTTCAGCATGGTGGTCTTGCCGGCACCTGCGCCCCCGGAGACGACGATGTTGAGCCGGCCCCTCACGCAGGCACGCAGCAGCTCTGCGGACTGGGGCGCCAGCGATCCCCTGGCGACGAGCGCCTCGAGGGTGAGTGGCTGCTGTGGGAACCGACGAATGGACAACTGGGGGCCGTCGAGTGCGAGTGGGGGCAGCACGACGTTGACGCGCGAGCCGTCCGGCAGGCGGGCATCGACCATGGGGCTGCGTTCGTCGACGCGGCGACCGGCCTTGCGCACGATCCGCTGGATCACCTGCATGAGGTGGGCACGGTCGCGGAAGCGCGCCGTGGTCGACTCGATCGTGCCCGCGCGTTCGACGTACACCCGGTCCGGGGCGTTCACGAGCACGTCGGCGACGGTGGGGTCGGCAAGGAGGGGCTCGAGCGGCCCCAGCCGGAAGACGTCATCGAGGACGCTTGCAACGAGTGCGGCGCGAGCCTCGGGCGCGAGGTCGGCATCCGCAGCGGTGGCGAGCCGTTCCAGCCGGTTGCGGCACTCTGACTCCAGCTGGTCGCCCGCGAGCTGTTCCGCCGCGGGGATGTCGATCGCAGCCACCAACTGCTCGTGCAGCCGCCGGCGCATCGCCAGCGTCCGATCCTGGCCTTCTGCAGTTGTCGGGGTCATCGTCACTCCTGCCTGGCTTCGACGGAGTTGGATTGCGGACCGGCCTTCCGATCCTCGCCGGCACCGACCCGCACATCGTCGGTGCGTCGCCAGGCACCAGGGCCGTGCAGTTCGTCGAGGCCGAGCGCCCGCATCCGGGGATTCGGTTCCTGACGCGGGGCATCACCACTGAGGCGCCCGGAGAAGAACAACTGCCAGTCCGAGGGCGGGACGTGGAACTCGCCCGGCAGCGGCGTGTCGACGCGGTCGAGCGGCTCCACGAGTTCGGCCGTCACGATCACGACGAGTTCGGTTTCCTCCTGCTCGTACCGCATGCTGCGGAACAGGGCGCCGAGCACGGGCAGGTCGCCCAGCAGCGGAACCGCGGATCGGCGTGCCTGTTCCTTCGAGCGGAGCAGCCCTGCCATGGCGAAGGACTGGCCGGTACCGAGTTCGACGGTGGTGCTCGATCGGCGGGTGACGATGCCAGGCACCGTGAAGCCGTTCTGCTGGAGGGCACCGATCTCGGACAACTCGCTCACCTCCGGAGCGACCTCCAGCCGGATGCGACCCTCGCCCAGGACCTGCGGGCGGAAGTTGAGCCGCACGCCGAACTCCTTGTACTGGACGGTGACGACCGGGCTGCTGGTACCCGAGACACCCTGCACGATGGGAACCGGGAACTCACCACCGACCAGGAACGTCGCCTCACCACCGCTGACGGCAACCAGGTTCGGCTCGGCGAGCAGTCGCACGTAGCGGTTCTCCGCGAGGGCCTGCAGGAACACCTCGAGGTTGGAGCTGGGTATGCCGCCGAAGAGAGTCGTCGCCGTGGTGACGGTGTTGCCGGCGCCGTATCCGAAGTTTGGATCCGTGATCGTCCCGCCGGGTCCGGGAGCGATGGACACCGCCTGGAACGGGTTGCCCGGCGACTGGATGCCGCCGAATCCCGACGCACTCGATGCCACCGCACTCACGCCGAGTGCGCGGATGGCCACGCGGCTCGCCTCGGCGATGCGGACGCGCAGTTGCACCTGCTGGACACCTGCCATGCGCGTGAGGTTCACCCACTTGATGCCCGCATCGGCGAGGAAGCGGGTCATGGCAGCAGCGGCATCGGCATCGGGGAGCACACCACGCACGACCGCGACACCGGACAGGTCCTCGACCTCGATTCCGTCCCCGAACAGCCGACGCAGCTTGTTCTGCAGGTCCGCGGTGTCGAGCCGGACGTGGACGCGGTGGTCGACCGTGGCGCCGTCCACGAGCCGCACCAGGACATCGGTCTTGCCCACCGCCTTGCCCAGGATCATGACCTCGGTCGGCGAGAGGGGACGAACGTCGGCGATCTCGGGTGCGCCCACGGCAACGGTGTCGATCTTGCTGCCCACGACGATCCGCGTCGAATGACCCGGGAACAGGGAGAGTTCGCCGGTGGGAGACTGCGCGTACATGCCAGCAGCGCTCATCGCGGCGAGTGCCAGCATCGAGTGCATCAGGATGGTTGGGCTGGTGTTCATGCGGAGGTTCCGTGATGGGGAGTTGGGCGTTCTGGTGCGTGGATGCGTGTCACTTGGAATCGATCGACTCTCGCGCAGACTGGCTGCCGCGAATGACCTGGATCTCCCACTTGGGCGAGGACTGGCCTGCCGCCTCCGGGGTGGGCTGCTCCGCAGGCTTCTCGCCAGCGAGGCCGTGCAGGGAGGCTGCCGAGGTTCCACCAACGGTCTCGTCGCGAGGATCACGCAGGGCGAAACCGATGGTTCCCTTTGCCGAGGCGAGTTCGATGGCATTGGCTGCATCGGCGGAGACGGCCAGGGAGACGTTGCCTCGGCGGCTGGTGCGGTCTGCCTCACGCCCCTGTACTGCCAGGACGGTGACGCGCTCCGCAATCACGCGAGTCGTGGTGTGCCGACTTCCTCCGTTGGCCTGGAAGTCGAGCGTGGCGAGCACGTCGACGAGGGATCCGGGACGGATCAGGTTCTCTGCGATGCCCTCGGGCAGTTGCAGGGAGATGGCTCGCTGTCCCACCGCCAACTGCGGCGTTGCAGGACTGTCCTTGGGCGCTGGCTCGGCATCGCGGACTGCCTTGCTGGCATCCGCGGCTGCCGCGGGAGCCGCCTGGGCTTGGGCGGCGGCGTTGCCTTGTTTTGCCTCGGCACGAGCGCGCCGCTGGAGCAGGTAATCGGTACCGAACGCGGCCAGCACGGCCATGCCGAGACCGAGGATGACGGGACGAAGTGAGCTCATGGTTCGATTTCCACCAGTTCGCTAGCGCAGGGGTTCCTTGACCATCGTGGCCTTGCTCGTGATCTGATCAGGCAACGCCATGAGTGCGCTCAGGCCGAGGAGCTGCACCGTCGAGTAGTCGACGGTCACCGTCACCTCGACAGTTGTTCCAGGCATTGCCACCGAGGGTTCTGCAGGCACGAGAGTCACGGTTGCCGTGGTGATGCCCTCTGCCAGCAGGGAGTCCTGGACACGTGCCGTGACCGATGCTGCCGTCGAACCTCGCAGGGCGGCTTCCCTCGCACCGACGAGCGCGGCCTGCTGGAGGTGCTTCTTCTGGGTCATGGCCCAGCCGAGTTCGAAGCCGGAGAAGAGGACCATTGCGAGCAGGAAGAACGTGACCGCGAGTTCCACGGTCTCTGCGCCGCGTTCGTCCCTCAGAGGGCACTTGGTTGTTCGTTGGCGTCCTTCCATGGTTCACCTCAGGAAACCGAAGTGGGTCAGCCAGAACCAAGCGACTGCCGTTCCGACGAAGATCGCCGGTGCATACGGGTACCAGTGCTTCGGTCGCTCCTTGGGCGGCTGGCTGGTGTCTGCCCGTCCGTCACCGATGTGGAAAGACCTGCCTCTCATGAGGGAGCGCAACTGGAAGAGGTTCAGCCCGATCGAGCCCAGGAAGTAGCCGGGCATCTCACGTAGGCTGGATCGTTTGGTGACGACGATGATCGCCCAAACGAGGCCACACACGGCCACGAAGAACATGACGACGAGGCCTTGGCGAAAGTTCAGCCAGCTGCCGATGGCAAGCATCAGCTTCGCGTCACCTGCGCCACCTCCCGCCATCGCATAACCCAGCACGAAGATGCTGCCGGTGATGGCGGCACCGCCCAGTGCAGCGCGCACTCCTTCCCACCCGCCAGTGAGGCCCGCATAGGTGATGCCGGCGAGAAGCAATGGCAGCGTGAGCCAGTTCGGGATGCGCATGCTGCGCAGGTCCGTTGCCGTGGCAACCGCCGACGCGGTGCAAAGCACCAGCCAGATCCACGTCGGCGCGATGGACGACGCGGATGGTGCGGACAGGGTCAGTACATGTGCAGGAGCGAGCATGGTGAGAAGGTCACGATTCCGCGGGAGCCTACCTCCGTGTTTGCGCGTCGGCGTGGAGCCGACAGTCATGTCGGGTGACTGCCGTCCCATGGGCGGTTGCGGGTGTCTCGGATCGCGACTTGTGGCGATGCATCGTTCGATTACGCCGCATTCCGATGTCCGGTTGTTGGACTCGTCTTGCTCGTCTCCAGGCGTTCCTGACACGGTGAGCAATCAGCGCGTAGAATCACCCGCGACGCGAGAACGCGACCGCCGCCGGAGTCCAGATGAACCAAGCCCTTCGTCCAAGGCAGTCCGAGCACGACCGTGGTGACGCTGCCTGCATTCTTCATGATGGTCTGGGCCGGTGTCGAGGTTGCCAATGCGACACTCGCCGCGGGGCGGGCGCGCTCTGCATCGGACCTCGTGGCCCTTGCTGCTGCAGCTCGGTACGCGGACGGTCCCGAGGCCGCGGTCGAAGATGCCACCCTTGCGGCCACTGTCGCGCGCGTCCAGTTGGTGATCGCAAGTGCCGGCACGCCGGGTGGCGACCTCGAGTTCGGCAGTTGGGATCCCGTGCTTCGTGTCTTCACGCCCGACCTCGACGGCGGTCGCGCCGTGCGCGCAACCATCCGTTTTGAGGATGGACACCCGAACGGTCCGGTGTCCGGCATCCTCCCCGCGGCCTTCGGCCCCGGTTCCTTCGACGTCACGCGTTCCAGCGTGGCGGTCTACTGTCCGCCGCGGGACCGCACCTCCCTCCTGCTGCTCGGTTCGGGGACCACGCTCGCGATGCGCGATGCAACTCTGATGGTCGCGGACGGCGTGATCGCCGTCACCAACGGCAGCAGCGGACTCGATTTCGCACCCACATCCTCGTTGCGTGCCCCCGTTCTGGCCCTGCCGGACCTGCTCGGCACCACGGTCCTGGGCGAGGGCTTCGACGTGGACGTGGACGAACAGTCCTTCGTGCCGCCGGACCCCTTCACCGCGACGGTCCTGCCCGGAGCAGGTGTTCCCCTGCCGATCGATCCGGCAGGTGGCGGCGTTTCCTCGGTGGCTCCCGGCACGCACTCCGGACTCGTCGCGGCAGCAGGCGAGATCGTCCTGCAGCCCGGTGACCACGTGTTCACCGAGTCCATCGTGCTCTCGGGTACGGCGCTCCTGCGGTTGCAGGATGCCCGCATCGTGCTGGAACCGGGCTGCTCCCTGGTCGTGGAAGGCTTCGCGCAGGTGCTCGGTGAGGGCCGGTCCGTGGGCGACGACGGGATGGGTGGCTGGATCGTCCTGCGGGACGGAAGCCTCGATGCCGACCTCGTCGCCCGTGACCAGGCCGTCGTCGAGGTGGTGGGCATTGTCTATGCACCGCTGTCACAGTTGGCCGTGAGCGAGGATGCTCGGTGGAGTTCCACCGGTGCCATCCTCCATTCCATCGACGCGGGTGGATCCGCCCAGGTCATCTGGACCGGCGGGGTGGCCGCGCTCGAGCAGCCACAAGTTCCCGGCCGCGCGCGCCTCGTTCGCTGACGGGAACCAGCGAGGGCGCCCGCAGCCGGACCCGTTCAGCCGGCGGGCAGCAGCGCCAGCGCCGCAGCGTGCCTGCCGATCTCGGGGCCGAACTTGAAGGCGTGCCCCGAGCAGGCGGTCACGACCACGAGCCCCGGACCGTCCTGGCGCACCTGCAGTTCCTCGCGCGGCGCCATCGTGTAGAGGCA
>JBEATZ010000123.1:0-10905 GCA_041161695.1 Planctomycetota bacterium
GCCCGGTGCGGCGGTGGCCAGCCGCTTGCCGGGTCGGTATCGTCCCGGTCCCGACCTCGTCCGCAGGAGCCTCCCATGCGCCATGCCTTCCTCATCGCCACGTTGGTTGCCCTCGCTGCCGTGCCGGCCGCTGCCCAGGGCGAGTTCCGCTGGGAGCAGAGCGATGCGCTCAAGGTCCGCTTCAAGGTCCACAACAAGGTCTTCCCGATCCCCCTGAAGCTCGGCGCAGGCGAATCCGAGGTGCGGATGCAGTTCGAGCCGAAGGACCCCGGCGACTACATCTACGGCCGCTACGGCGCGTTCAAGTGGGAGTTCGTCGTGCTGGAGTTCCCCAAGGCGAACGCTGCCTCGAAGCCCGCCACCGGCAAGCCTGGCGCCGCCGTCGACGAGGATGGTGAGCGCGGCCCCGCGAGTTCGTTCGTGCAGTGGGTCACCGAGCGCGACCGCAACAACAAGGACCGCACCTTTGCCGTGAAGGGCAAGGAGATGAAGCCGAAGGCCAAGGCGCCGGCCTGGACCTGGTGGGAGTACACGGACAAGGTGCCCATGACCAACGGCGCCGAGGACTTCGAGCAGCTCTGGTACAACACCGCCGCGGTCTACAGCTACCCGGACCGCGACGTGGCGCTGGTGGCGCGCATCCCGGTCAAGAAGGGGACCAAGCCGGACCCCAAGCACATGAAGTGGATGGAGACCATGTGCCAGAGCGTGGAGACCATCGCCGGCGACGACGGTGACTCGGTCGACACGAAGCGCGACCAGTATGCGAACAGCGAGGAGCGCAAGCAGGACCTCGAGCGCGCGAAGGCGAACATCGCCAACCTGAAGGGCTGGGACTACTTCACCACCCCCAACTTCATCGTCCTCTACTCCTGGAACCCCGAGCAGCCGGCCAAGCGCAACGACAGCCTCAAGCTGGCCCGGTACCTGTCGGACAACCTCGAGGAGATGCGCGAGCTGTACCAGAAGGACTACCCGCCGCACGACAAGCAGCTCACCTTCTACTCCGTGCTGCGCATCTGCGACAGCTACGACGAGTTCCGCAAGTACGGCGACACGCCGGCAGGCGTGATCGGCTGGTTCAACCCGCGCTCCCTCGAACTCGTGGTGTTCGACGACAAGCAGAACCTCGTGGGCGGCGACAAGAACCTGCTCGCCACCGTGTTCCACGAGGGCTGGCACCAGTACGGCTGCTCCTACTTCGGGCTGCGCATCGAGGACGACGCAGCGCAGCTGGGCGGCAAGGAGCTGCACCGCTGGTTCGACGAGGGCACCGGCGACTACTACGGCGGCTTCACGCGCGCCGGCAAGAGCTGGAAGTACGCAGTCGACAAGGGACGCAAGCAGTCGATCCGCGCCCAGGTGGCGCGCGGCACCTTCATCCCGGTGGCCGAGATCATCAACTGGAACAAGGACAAGTTCTACGGACCCCGCGCGCCCGACCACTACGCGCAGGGTTACGCGATCGTCGACTTCCTGCGCCGCGGCAAGCAGGTGCTGGGCGCCAAGTTCGACGACCGCTGGGACCAGGTGCTCGAGATCTACCGCGCGACCATGCTGGAGACCAAGGACCAGAAGCAGGCGGTGAAGAAGGCATTCGAGGGCATCGACATGGCCGCCTTCGAGGCACAATGGGTGGAGTGGGTGAAGACCCAGATGAACTGACCGCCATGTCGATGCTCCCCAAGGCCTGTCTCCTCGCATCCTGCGCGCTGCTCACCAGCTGCGCCCAGTGGTTCTTCTCCGGCCGCCCCGAGCCGAGCCGGATGCGCCCGGTGGCGCTCGTGGAGACCACGGGCGGCGTCGAGTTCGGCGCCACCACCGAGTTCGGCATCCTCACCCTCGGCCGGACGGCGACCACGGGTCCCTGCCGCGTCC
This sequence comes from Planctomycetota bacterium, assembly GCA_041161695.1. GTDB lineage: Bacteria > Planctomycetota > UBA1135 > UBA1135 > UBA2386 > JBEATZ01. The sequence goes on from JBEATZ010000123.1 coordinate 1,879, forward strand.
ACATCTTCCTCGGCGAGAACCCCATCATCGAGGACGGCACCCTCGCATCGGCGACCCCGACGTTCTGCCGGGCGGACATCGTCCTCACGACGCAGCGGATCCGCGTCCTCGACCGGCCGCTGCAGGATGGCGACGAACTCGTGGCCATGTACACCCCCGATGGCTCGTCGCTGGTGGAACGCGGCGTGGAACGTGCCGCCGGGACGGGCGCCACGGGCGACCTGGTCGACGCAGGCGGCGCCGAGTTGCCCGCAGGCGCAGCGATCCTGCTGGACTCGGATGAGGGCTACCGCTTCGTGGGCCTCGTGACGGCGCGGGCCGAACTCACGACCGAGGGCTCCACGCGCACCTACCACGCCTACGCAGGCCTCGACCGGCTGCGGGAACTCGCGGCCGTGCCGACCCCCCATCCCGTCAACACGACGTGGGACCACCGCCCCGACGGCGTGCTGATCCAGCGCAACTAGCGACAGGGCGCGCGGCTCAGTCCTGCTGCACGCCGGCGAGGGTGAGCACCTTGTCGATCACCTTCGCGAGGGCGAACACGACCAGGTGGTCGCCGGCGAGGATCTCGTCCTCACCCGTCGGGTAGACGATGGTGCCGTCCTCGCGCGTGATGGCGCCGATGATGCAGCCCTTCGGCAAGCCAGCCTCCTTCAGCTTGCGCCCGTCGAGCTTGCAGCCCGGCGAGACCTCGACCTCGAGCACCTCGGCCTTGCCCTCCTCGATGGACGCGATCGTGGAGATGCTGCGGCTGCGGACGAACGCGAGGATGCGGTTCGCGCACAACAGGCGCGGCGAGACGGCCACGTCGATGCCGAGCTGCTGGTAGAGCGCGACGTAGTCGGGCTTCTGCACGAGGGCGACCGTGCGCCGGACCCCGAGGGTGTGCGCGAGCTGGCAGGACATGAGGTTGCGCTCGTCGCGGTCGCTGAGGCCGAGGTAGGCATCCGCGTCGCTCGCGTGTTCCTCGCCGAGGAAGTTCACGTCGGTCGCGTCCGCGTGCAGCACCACGACGCCGTGCAGGACCTCGCTCAGGTGCTCGGCCTCCTCGCGGTCCTCGACGATGAGCCGCACCTTGATCTGGTTGCGGTGCAGGGCCTCGCAGACCTTGACCGTCACCCCGTTGTCGCAGCCGTAGACGATCACGTTGCGGAAGTACGTGGACTCCATGCCGTGGCGCTTCTCGAAGGCGCCGACGATCCGCGGCTCGCCGAGCAGGAACACCTCGTCGTCCGCGAGGATCCTGTCGTCGCCGCTCGGGATGATCACGTCGTGCTGCCGGTCGATGGCGGCGACGAGCATTCCCTTGGGGATGTCCAGCGACTTGAGGGTGTGCCCGATCAGGTCGCTGCCGGCCTTTGCCTTCAGGCGGTGGAGCTGGATGCGCCCCTCGGAGTAGCTCTCCACGGCAAGCGCCTGCTTCTCGCGCACGTGCTTGAGGACCTCCTCCGCGGCGAGGTCGTCGAGCGTGAGCAGCAGGTCGAACTGCAGGTTGCGCTTGAAGAAGGTGCGCATGCGCTGCAGGGAGCTGGTGTCGCGCAGGCGCAGCACGGCCTGCTTCGCCCCCATCCGCTTGCCGAACAGGCTCGTGAGCATGTTGACGCGGTCGTCGTTCGACACCGCGAGCACGAGGTCTGCAGCCGGGGCATCGGCCTTGTCGAGCACGTCCGGGCGCGACCCGTCGCCCTGGACGACCTGCACGTCGAGCAGGTCCGCCACGCGCCGGATCCGGTCGATGTTGGGGTCGACCACCGTCACTGCGTGGCCCTCCGTCGAGAGCACCTTGGCGAGGTAGGAGCCGACTTCGCCGAGACCGACGATCAGGATGTTCATGTGGCGACGGGGAAGGATACTCTGCCGGCCCGCCTTGATCCTCATCCTCGACAACAAGGACTCCTTCGTGTGGAACCTGGCCCAGGCGATGCAGTCGCTCGGAGCGGAGGTCGAGGTGGTCCGCAGCGACCGCACGGGCGTCGAGACCCTCGCCTGCGCCCGCGCCCTGGTGCTCTCGCCGGGACCGGGCCGGCCGGAGGACGCAGGCATCACCATCCCTGCCATCCTTCGCTGGTCCGGGATCCTGCCCATCCTCGGGGTGTGCCTCGGGCACCAGGCCATCGGCGCGGCCTTCGGCGCCTCGGTCGTGCGCGTGGAACCCACCCACGGCCGGACCAGCCTGGTGCGCCACGACGGCAGCGGGCTCTACGCAGGCGTGCCGCAGCCCATGGTCGCCTGCCGCTACCACTCGCTGGGCGTCGATCCGCGCACCCTGCCCGCCGAGCTCGAGGCCACGTCGTGGACCGCGGAGGGCGTGCTGATGGGCCTGCGCCACCGCAGCCACCCCACCCACGGAGTCCAGTTCCACCCCGAGTCCTTCTGCACGGATGCCGGCGCCGTGCTGCTGCAGAACTTCCTCCGGCTCGCGGGCGCGAACGCTGCAGCATGACCAACATCCCGCATCCTGAACCGGCCATCGAGGTCGAGGGGCTCTGCCGGAGCTTCGGCGGCAAGCAGGCCCTCCGCGAACTCTCGCTCACCGTGGGCCGCGGCGAACTGCTCGGCATCGTCGGCCCGAACGGGGCCGGCAAGTCGACCCTCATGCGCGTGCTCACCGGGCTCGTGCGGCGCGACCGCGGCACCGTGTCCGTCCTCGGCATGGACCCCGCACACGATGGACTCGCCATCCGCCGACGCTGTTCCTACCTGCCCGGCGAGACCTCGGTCTACCAGCAGATGACCGGGCGCGGGTTCCTCGACTTCGCATGGTCGTTCCACGGGGCCGTGCAGCAGGACGTGGTGGACAGGCTGCAGGAACTGTTCCGGCTGCCGCTGCAGGCGCGCGTGCGCAGCTACTCCGCGGGCATGAAGCAGAAGCTTGCGGTGCTGGCGGCGCTCGCGCCCGACGTGGACGTCTACCTGCTCGACGAGCCGGATCGAGCGCTGGACGCATCCGTGCGCCATGACCTGCGCACGGTGCTGCGCGACCTGCACGGCAGGCGCAAGACGATCCTGCTCAGCTCCCACCACCTCGGCGAGGTGGAGACCCTGGCAGGCAGGCTCGTGTTCGTGGTCGGCGGCGGCGTGGTGCCGCAGGAGACCGTCGCCGCCGCACGCACGCGCCTCGCGAGGCGCCTGCGGCTGCGCCTCGGCAACGAGGTCGTGCTCCCAGTGGGCGCGCGCGTCCTCGCGCGCGAGGCCGATGGGGTGTTGCTGCTCGAGACGTCCGAGCACCCGTTGCAGTGGCTGCGCGGCCTCGACGCAGAGGCCGTGCTGGAGGCAGAGGTGGGCGTGCTGCGCCTCGAGGACCTCTACCAGGAACTCCTCGCAGGAGCGCGCACATGATCGCATCCAAGACGTGGCGCGAGATCCGCTGGATGGGCCTCGTCTACCTGCTCATCCTCGAGCTGCTGCTCATCCCCGCCGTGCTGCTGTGGCCTGACATCTACGGCGACCTGCAGCGCAGCGGGTTGCTCAAGAAGGTCGACTACGACCTGATCCGCAGCATCACCGAGGGCATCACCAACCGGAACGAGGAGATCGCCTGGGTGAACTGGGCGGCCCTGCAGCTCTTCTTCAAGGGCGTCAACCTCGCGGGGCTGGCATGCGCAGTGCTGGTGGGCACCGGGTTGTTCGCGCGGGAACGCGAGTCGATGACGCTGGAGTTCCTGCTCGCGCGCCCGGTCTCGCGCGGTCGCATCCTCTGGCAGAAGGCCTGGCCCTCCGCGCTCGTGGTCGTGGTGCCGGTGTTCCTCGCCAACTGGTCGGCCATCTGGTGGGCGCGCAGCATCGACCAGGACCTCGACTTCTGGCCGCTCACGCTCTGCTGCATCCACAGTTCGCTCTTCTGCCTGATGTTCCTCGCCTTCACCACGTTCGTGTCGGTGCTCTGCCGCGTGCAGGGCCACGTGGCGTTCTGGGTCGGCGGCATCGCGATCCTGCAGATGGGCGTCTACCTGATCCCGCGCCTGCGCCGGTACAGCGTCTTCCGCCTCTCCGACTTCGACTGGTACGGCCCCATGCTGGCCGGCAACCTCGGCCCCGAGCGCATGTTCGATTTGGTGCACCACGCCGGCAACACGAGCTGGGTGGTGCTGGCCACCGCGGCATTCTACGCGGCGGCATGGCACGCACTCCGGAGGCTGGAGCCTTGATCGCACTGGCGGTGTGGTGCGAACTCCTGCTCACGCTCGTGCGCGAACTCGCGCGCGCGCTCGCATCCCCGCTGCGCATGCTCTGCTACCTGCCGTTCCGCGGGCACTGGCGCAGGGAGGCAGGGCGCGCACTGGCCGAGCCGCCGCCCGCGGATGCGGGGACCGACTGCGACTCGGTGGTCGCGAGGCTGCGGGCGGCGGCAACGCGCCGCACCGGCGCCCGTCCGCACGTGTTCGTGTCCGCCGGCGAGGCATCGGGCGAGGGACACGCCGCGCGCCTCGTGCAGGCCCTCGCACCGGAGGGCATGCGCTTCAGCTGCTTCGGCGGCCCGTCGATGGCGGCAGCCGGAGGCACGCTCCTCTACCCGCTGAGCCAGCACGCGGTGATGGGACTCGTTGGCGTGCTGCGCCACCTGCCGCTCATCCTGCGTGCGCACGCGCGGTTCCTGCGGCTCCTGCGCGAGGACCCGCCGGACCTCGCCGTCCTCGTCGACTATCCGGGCCTCCACCTCGTGATGGCCAAGGCCGCGCGACGGCACGGCGTGCCGGTCCTGCACTACATCGCCCCCCAGTACTGGGCGTGGGGCCCGTGGCGCATGCGCCGCTACCGCCGCAGCGTCGATGCCACGCTGACGATCCTTCCGTTCGAGCCGCGCTTCTTCGCGCGCTTCGGCATCCCTGCCGGCTACATCGGCCATCCGCTCCTCGACCAGGGCCCGGAACCCGCGGGAACACCTGCAGCAGTTGCAACCGGCCCCGTGCTCGTCGTGCTGCCGGGCAGCCGCAGCGCCGAGATCCGCGCCAACCTGCCGGGCCTGGTCGAGGTGGCAGGCCGCGCGCGCGCAGCCGTGGCCTCGCTGCGCGTGGTCATCGTGCATCGCGACAGCCGCAAGGCCGCGGCGATCCGCGCCATGCTCGCCGAACTGGGTGCCGCGGACGTGGAGGTGCAGGAGGGCGCGGTGGCACCGTGGCTGGCGCAGGCGCGCGTGGTGGTCGCGAAGTCGGGCACCGGCTCGCTGGAGGCATGCCTGCACGGCGTGCCCACGGTGGTCGTCTACCGGCTCGCCAACCCGCTCGCGGTCTGGGGCTACCGCAACCTCGTGCAGGTGCCCTTCATCGCCGCGGCCAACCTCGTGGCGGGTCGCGCGGTGGTGCCGGAGTTCTGCTTCCACGGCATGCACCACTGGCAGGACGTGGCAGCGGCCACGGTCGCATTGCTCGGCGACGGCCCCGAACGGAAGGCCTGCATCGAGGGACTGCGGGAGGTGCGGGCACGCCTCGGCAACCCCGGAGCCACCGCACGCGTCGCCGCCATTGTGCGCGGCACCTTGATGTCCCAGACCAGTACCCTGCCATGAGCGCTGCCGACACCCGACCGCATGCACCCCTGCCCGGCGGCGCGGGGATCGCCGACCTCCGCGCCCTGCTCGACATCCTGCGCCGGGAGGGAGAACTCGTGGAGATCGACGCCGAGGTCGACCCCGACCTCGAGGCCGCCGAGGTGCACCGCCGCGTGATCGCGGCAGGCGGGCCCGCGCTGCTGTTCCGTCGCATCAAGGGCGCTTCGTTCCCGCTCGTCACCAACCTCTTCGGCACCAAGCGCCGCGTCGACCTGGCCTTCGGGCCGCGCCCCGAGGCGCTCGTGCGCCGCATCGCCGAACTCCCCCACACCATGCTGCCGCCGAGCCTCGCCAAGGCGTGGCAGCAACGCGACCTGGTCGGCTCGCTCCTGCGCGTCGGCAGGAAGCACTTGCGGCGCGCACCCGTGCTGGAGGTGGTCGACCAGCCGCCCCGCCTCGAGCGCCTGCCGCTGCTGCGCACCTGGGCCAAGGACGGCGGGCCGTTCGTGACCCTGCCGCTCGTCTACACCGAGCACCCGGCCGGCCTCGGCGGCAACCTCGGCATGTACCGCATCCAGCGGTTCGGCACCGACCGCGTCGGCTTGCACGTGCAGATCGGCAAGGGCGGCGGCTTCCACCTCGCCGAGTACGAGAAACTCGGCAGGCCGATGCCCGTCCACGTCCACGTGGGCGGCCCGCCCGCGCTCATCCTGTCGGCCATCGCACCGCTGCCCGAGAACGTGCCCGAACTCCTGCTCGCATCGCTCGTGCTCGGCAGCCGCCTGCCCACCGGCAGGCATGCGTCGAGCCCGCTGCCGGTCGTGGCGGGCTGCGAGGTCGTCATCGCCGGCGAGGTGCACCCGGGCGAGCGCCACCCCGAGGGACCGTTCGGCGACCACTACGGCTACTACTCGCTGAAGCACGACTACCCGCTCGTGCGCGTGAAGTCCCTCATGCGCCGGCGCGACCCGATCCTCTGCGCCACCGTCGTGGGCAAGCCGCGCCAGGAAGACTTCTTCCTCGGCGACTACCTGCAGGACCTGCTGCTGCCGATGGCGAAGGTCGCCATGCCGGGCGTGAAGGACCTCTGGAGCTACGGCGAGACGGGCTACCACTCGCTTGCCGCAGCCGTGGTGCAGCAGCGCTACAAGCGCGAGGCGATGGCCTCGGCCTTCCGCATCCTCGGCGAGGGCCAGTTGTCCCTCACCAAGTTCCTGCTGCTCACCGACCGCGCCGTGGACCTGCGCGACTTCCGCACGCTGCTCGTGCACGTGCTCGAGCGCGCGAACTTCGCGACCGACCTGTACGTGTTCGGCAACCTGTCGATGGACACCCTCGACTACGCCGGGCCGACGGTCAACGAGGGCTCGAAGGGCGTGCTGCTCGGCAGCGGCGAGCCGATCCGCAGGCTGCCAGGCGAGTTCCGCGGCGAACTGCCGCAGGGCTTCGGGCGGGCGATCCCGTTCTGCCCCGGCGCGCTCGTCGTCGACGGCCCGGGGTACGCAGCAGAACCAGGCGCGGCAGCACGCCTCGCCCATTGCAGCGCGCTCGACGAGTGGCCGCTGGTCGTGCTCGTCGACGATGCCCGCAGGGCCTCGCGCAGCTCCGTCAACTTCCTCTGGACGACGTTCACACGCTTCGAGCCGGCAGCCGACATCCATGCGCGAGCCATGCGCGTGGTGCGCCACCAGCCCAGCTACACGCCGCCGATCGTCATCGACGCGCGCATGAAGCCGACCTACCCCGAGGAGCTCTTCTGCGACCCGGACACGGCGGCAACGGTGAGCAGGCGCTGGAACGAGTACTTCCCGGGCGGCAAAGTGGCCATGGGCGACAGCGACCGCGCCCACCTCGACTGAGCACCATGACCCACCGCGACCTCGACCCGGCAGAAGCCCAAGCCGAACTGCAGCGCGACCCGACGCTGCGGATCCTCGACGTCCGCACCGACCACGAGTTCCGCAGCGGCCGCATCACGGGGTCGCAGCACATCCCCGTGCACGAACTCCCGCAGCGCATCGACGAACTGGACCCGCAGGCCAACTACCTCGTGGTGTGCGCCGCCGGCGTGCGCTCGGCAACCGCCTGCAGGTTCCTGCACCAGTCCGGCTTCCAGCACCTCGCCAACCTCGCAGGCGGCCTGTACCACTGGGCGCACGCGGGCCTGCCTGTCGAGCGCTGAAGCCGGGCGCATGATCAAGTACCTCGGCAGCAAGCGCACGTTGTTGCCGTGGATCACCGGCCTGGTGCGCGCGGTGCCCCACGCTCGCTCGGTCGTCGACCTGTTCAGCGGCACGGCGCGCGTGGGCCACGCCCTCAAGCAGCAGGGCTTCCGCGTGCTCGCCAACGACCACAATGCCTATGCGCTCGCGAATGCGCGCTGCTACGTCGAGGCGGACCGCGAACGCGTGGCCGCGGACGCGACCGTGCTGCTCGCCGAACTGCAGCAGCTGCCGGGCAGGGCCGGCTGGTTCACGGAGACCTACTGCGTCCGCTCCCGTTTCATCCAGCCCCACAACGGTGCGCGCATCGAGGCCATCCGGGAGGCCATCGCCGCGAAGGCACTGGACCCGGTGCTGGAGGCCGTGCTGCTCGTGAGCCTGATGGAGGCAGCCGACCGGGTCGACTCCACCACCGGCGTGCAGATGGCCTACCTGAAGAAGTGGGCCCCGCGGTCGTACCGAGACCTCGAGCTGCGGCTGCCCGAACTGGTGCAGCGGCCCGGGGCGGGCCGCTGCGAGGCGCACGGCATGGACGCGCTCGAGGCGGCGTCGCAACTCGAGGCCGACGTCGCCTACCTCGACCCGCCCTACAACCAGCACTCGTACCTGCGCAACTACCACGTGTGGGAGTCGCTCGTCCGCTGGGACCGGCCCGAGGTGTTCGGCATCGCCTGCAAGCGCACCGACTGCAGGGAGCGCAACAGCCCGTTCAACTCGCGCGTGCGCATCGCCCCGGCGCTGCAGGAGCTCCTGCAACGCGTGCGCAGCCGCGCCGTCATCGTCTCGTTCAGCAACGAGGGCTGGGTCTCGCGCGACCAGCTCCTCGCGATGCTCGGCGGGTTGTGGGGCGGCAGCGCGCGCGTGTTCACCCTCGAGCACGACTACCCGCGCTACGTGGGTGCGCGCATCGGCATCCACAACCCCCGCGGTGAGCGCGTGGGCACGGTCGGGCACCTCACCAACAAGGAACTCATCCACCTCGCGGTGCAGCCCGGGGACGCCGAGGCCGTTGCACACGGCGTCGACCAACTCTCGGCAGGCACGGGTGCCTCGCTGGCACCGCAGGCCTGAAGGGACCGCAGCCGTGTCCTAGCCGGGCCAGACGGCTGCGGCAGCACGGCACTGGTCCAGTGTCGGACCGAGCGCCACGCGCACGAAGTGCTGTTGTGACTTGCCGAACCAGCTGCCCGGCGCCACGAGGATGCCGACCTCGCGGCAGCGCGCGGCGTACTCCCGGTCGGTCACGCCCTGCGGCAACTCGGCCCAGAGGTACAAGCCGATTCCGGGACGGCAGCGCAGGCCGCGTGCCGCGAG
>JBEATZ010000173.1:0-4927 GCA_041161695.1 Planctomycetota bacterium
GCGTCTTGTCCTGCAGTGCCTGGCGCGCGTCATCCGGCTCCTGGGCGCGGGCGGCGCCGGCGAGCGCCAGCGCAACGAGGAGCAGGCCGCTGGGCGCGATCATCGACGCCCCAGTTCCACGGCGATGGCCTCGACGAGGTCCTCGGCGCACAGGCCGGCCTCGGAGAGCCTGCTTGCCACGCGATCGCCGGCGCACCCGTGCACGTGCACGGCGAGGCACGCGGCCTCGAAGGGCGCCATGCCCTGCGCCAGCAGCGCACCGAGCAGGCCCGCCAGCACGTCGCCGCTGCCGCCAGTGGCCATGCCCGGGTTGCCGCTCCGGTTGGTGAAGCAGCGCGCGCCATCGGTCACGACGGTTCCCGCACCCTTGAGCACGACGACGGATCCGCTCGCCTGCTGCAGCGCGAGGGCCGCGCCCGGCCGGTCGGCCTGCACCCGTGCCGTCGTGGTGCCCAGCAACCGCGCCATCTCGCCGGGGTGCGGCGTGAGCACGCGCAGGTGCGCGTGCGGGAGCTGCGCGCGCAGCGGCGCGAGCACGTTGAGGGCATCGGCATCGAGCACCATGGGCCGCTCGAGCTGCAGCAACGAACGCACCATGCGGCCCGTTGCCGCGGTGGCGCCGAGACCGGGTCCAACGACGAGCGCCGTGGCCTCGCGCGCGGCCGCGCGCAGCTGTGCGGTGCGATCGCGCGCCACGGTCGTGGCGCTGGGCACCGCGCAGGCAAGCGGCACCTGCAGCGCGCGCGGCAGCGCCATCCGAACGAGCCCGGCGCCGCCGCGCAGCGCCCCGCGCGCACACAGGATCGCGGCCCCCGGCATGTCGTGGCTGCCCGCAACCACCAGCACGGTGCCGCAACTGCCCTTGTGGCTGTCCCGTGCACGCACGGGAAGCTGCGGCACCGCCTTCACCGTGCGCAGCTTCATGCCATCAGCCTCGCCCAGTCGAGACCGGGCGCGCAGCGCACCTCGCCGACCAGTTCGTCGCGCGTGTTGCGGATCGGCTGGACGAGCCACGGAGCCAGCGCCGTGCGCAACGACGTGTTCCAGCCGTACAGGTGGGCCAGCAGGCCCGCGACCACCGGCTGGTAGCCCCGCTCGGCCCCGTCATCGACCTTGACTGCGATGCCGATCGCGCCCGGGAAGCGCGCGCGTTCCGGGTCGGGTCCCAGCGCCAGCGCGTACACGCCCTCGGCGCCGTTCTTGGCGAACATCGCGCACGGCCGGCTGCGCAGCAGCGCCGTGCAGAAGCGTTTCTCACCGGCCACGAGGACGGGCTCCCTGCCGACGGCATCGAGGATCCTGCTGCATGCAGCCTGTCGAACGGCAGGCTGGTCGACCGGGTTCGCAAGGCGTGCAAAAGCGCGCGCCAGCGCTGTGAGCGGCAGCCAGAACGTGGGCGCGCCGCAGCCGTCCGTGCCCACCGGCACGGGCGCGGGCACCCCGGCCATGGCCGCGACGGCCTGCTGGACCTCGACCTGGCTGCGGTTCGAGGGATCGAGGTAGGCGCCGAGGTCGTCGCCGCACTCCCGCGCGAGGCACAGGAACCCGCTGTGCTTGCCGGAGCAGTTGCTGTGCACCCGCTGCGGCCGCGTACCGGTGCGGATCAACTCGTTGCGGCTCTGGCCGTCGAAGGGCGGATGCGCGCCGCAACCCAGCAGCGCCTCGTCCATGCCGGCCTTCTGGAGCAGCGAGCGCACCGCGGCCACGTGGGCAGGCGTGCCGTCGTGGCTCGCCACCAGCACGGCGATCTCGGCGTCGTTCCACCCGAACCGTTCGACCAGTCCGCGCTCGAAGAGCGGCAGGGCCTGCAGCGGCTTGACCGCCGAACGGCAGTAGACGGGATCGTGGACGCGCCCGAGGCCGAGTACGAGGCGGTCCTCGTGCCACACGGCGATGGAGCCGCGGTGCCAGGACTCGACCCTGCCGCTGCGGAGCACTTCCGCGAGCATCGGGTTCGCAACCTCGGGTTCTCTCGGCATCGACACGGCGCGTGGTTATAACGTGGCGCACCGCCCTGCACCTGATGCCCATGGATCTCGTCGAAGTCGAACTCTCGCGCGTCGTCATCCAGCAGAAGGGTGACCAGCAGTACCTCCACCTCAAGGAGAAGGGCGGCACGCGCAGCTTCCCCATCGTCATCGGCTTCAACGAGGTCGAGGAGATCAACCGCAAGCTGCAGGGCGTGCAGGTGCCGCGGCCCCTCACCCACGACCTGGTCGGGCGCGTGATCCGCTCCCTGTCCCACGGCCTCGTGCGCGTCGTGGTCAACGAACTGCGCGACGGCACCTTCTACGCCAACCTCGTGCTCGCACCCGCGAGCGGCAACGGCCCCGAGGTCCTCGTGGACTGTCGGCCATCCGATGCGATAGCCTTGGCCGTACAGACCAAGTGCCGGATCTTCGTGCAACGCGAGGTGTTCGACGCAGTCTCGACCCAGTGACGGCCCGGCCGTCACGGACTGCGGTGGGGTGGCAGAGCGGCTGAATGCGACGGTCTTGAAAACCGTTGTCGGGCTTGCCCGACCGGGAGTTCGAATCTCCCCCCCACCGCCACTACTTCGCCCGCGTGCGGAACTCCACCACCACGGGCAGCAGCACGGCGCCGTTTTCGGCCTGGAACCCCGTGCGGACCTCGTCGTTGAGGCGGATCCGGTAGGTCCTGCCGGGCTCGAGCTGCACGGGCAGCGTGAGCACCCTGCGCACGCGGTCGTAGAAGGGCTTGCCGGTGATGGCTGGCAACTCGGCCTTGGTGCCGACCACCGACCAGCTCTGGTCGCGCATCGGCCGATCGAACTCGATGGTGATGCTCGTGCGGGCGGGATCGACGTCGGCGCTCCCGTCGGCAGGATCGGTACGCACGACCTCGGGCGGTTGCGGTGCGTCCGCAAGCGCGGCGGCGATGCGATCGAGGGCCTCGGCCATGCGCGGCACGAAGGCGTCGAAGTCGGAGTACTTCGTGCGGTCGGCCTGGTACTCGCGCAGCAGGGCTGCCAGTTCCACCGTCCACGGGAAGTGCTTCTGCACCTCGAACCGCTCCTGCCGCCTGCCGGCGGCCTCTCCTTCCGTGTCGTACATGCAGCGGATCACGCAGGCGCGCACGAAGGTCTCACAGAGCACCGTGTGGGCGTTGCCGTACGCCTGCCTGCGCATCGCCGCGGCCTTGGCAGCGAACAGCCGGTTGCCTGCGTCCTGCAGGACCTTCGCGTGGCGCTCGACGATCGGGTTGGTGTACGCGTGGCACAGTTCGTGGACGAACAGCGACAGCATCTCGTCGCCGAACACGGGCAGGCCCTGTTCGTCGAACTTCCAGCATCCGAACACCGGGCGCAGTTCGTCAGGCCTGCCGTCCGCGAAGCGGATGCTCACGCCGTAGTTGTGGCCCCCGCAGAGCAAACCCACCTGCGCGATGCAGCTGGCGCCGGCGCGTTTGCCGAAGAACGCGTCGAACCACGGCAACGCCTTCGAGCGCGCCAGCTGGGCGGCCAGCCGGCGCTCGGCCTCGCGGTGGTGCTCGCGCCAGCCGTCGAAGAACTTCGCCGCATCGCCGCGCGTGGCGAAGTCGCGCAGCAGGGCCACCAAGCCTTTCACGTCGGCGCCATCCCAGCGCGCATCGAGCATCGGGGGACGCGGTTCCAGCGCACACCGCTCCTCGAGACCGGGCAGCGGCCCGACGTGCACGGCGAGCCCGGCCACGGCGTCGTAGCCGATGCCCTTCTCGCTGCGCAGGACGCGCAAACGCTGCACGAGGTCGTGCTCGCTCTGGCCCTCGAAGTTTGCCGCGATCGCCTTGCTGTAGCCGGACTCGGGCGTGCGCGGCTGGTACTCCTCGAACCCCGCGAAGCGCGCGGCCACGCAAAGCAGGTCCAGGGACTCGGACACCTCGGTGCGCACGGCCACCTCGGGCGCAGGCGCCTGGGCCGTGGCGAGTGCCGCGAGGAGGAGAAAGGGAGCCAGTGCCGGCCGCATGCCCCGAGGATACGGAGCGCCGGGGGACACGGCACGTGGCTGCGGGCATCCGCAGGAAGCCACGGCAGCCTCCCCACCCCTCGGCGAGCGAACCAGGTGCGCGGGGCCTTCGTTTGCCTATGCTCCCCGCCCCAGCCAGTGGACATCCCTCCATGACTGCCACCCAGGCCCTCCCGAACCAGGCCAGCGTGCCTACCCCGCTGCACCGGACGGTGCAGCCACGGCAGGCTGCCCGGCTTGAGGTGCGGCTCCCCCTGCCGCTCGGGGTGCCCGGCCTCGCGCTCTCGGTCGCGCTGCACGCAGGAGCGCTCCTCGGCGGGATCCACCTGCTGGAGGGCAGGGCCGCGGGTCCAGAACAGCGCCCGCTGTACCTGCGCTTCGAGGAATCGCAGGCCTCGGCAGCATCCGTGCCGGAGCCGCAGCCCGCGCCACCCGCGACCTTTGCGTCCGAGGTGAACGAGCCGCCAGTGCCTGCGCGCGAGGTGACCCCCGAGCCCGAACGCTTCGAGACGGTGCTGGCGCGCATGGTCCCGCCCGCGGCCCCGGCGCAGGAACTGCTGGCCAGCGAACTCGCGCCACCGAAGGCAGGCGGCTTCCGCAAGGTCGACCTGCTGCAGAAGGTGCGGCCGGAACCGGTGGCGACCGAACCCGTGACCGAGGCGGAGGAGGCAGCAACCCCTGCCGTTGCAGCTGCCGAGGCTGCAGCCATCGTCCTCGTGCCGCTCGCAGGTCACAACCCGCAGCCCGAGTACCCGGCGCTGGCATGGCGCCATGGCATCGAGGGCACGACGCTGCTGGCCCTTGCCGTCGATGCAGCCGGCAGCGTGACGGACGTGCAGCTCGTGACGAGCAGCGGCAGCAAACTGCTGGACGACGCGGCGCTGCGCGCGGCGCGAAGCTGGCGGTTCGAGAACGGCCCCGGCACCGTGGAGGTGCCCTTCGTCTTCCGCATGCGTCAGCCC
>JBEATZ010000231.1:0-7150 GCA_041161695.1 Planctomycetota bacterium
GCCCGGCCGGGAGCGATGCAGACACGTCAGCGAGGGCTGCAGCGGCTGCGGTGCGCACCGCACGGACCGGGTCGTCGAGGAGGGGGCCGAGGACGCGGATCCGGTCTGCCTCGTCCCGCTCCTCCATGCCGCGCACCGCACCGAGTCGGCCGAAGGGATCCGTGTCGCGGCTCGCCTGCTGGAGTGCAGACAGTGCCTGCTGGCCGCTGCTCGATGCGAGCATGGCCGCGGCGGTCCCGCGCACGATGCCGGGCCATTCGACGCGGGTTGCAGCTGCTGCCAGCAGGCCCGTGGCCCCCGGTGTGCCCCTGCGTCCTGCGTCGATGGCGCCCGTCCAGTGCTCGCCCGGCGGCTGCTTGCCTGCCTCGCGCAGCCATCCATCCACGTGGCCTGCGGCCCAGCTGGCGTCCTTCTCCTTGTGGCACTGGTTGCAGGCGTTGGGCGTGCCATGGCGCACGCTGAGGTCCGGCCTCGGCACGCGGATGCTGTGGTCGCGCCTCGGGTCGACCACCATGTAGTGGCGCTCCGGCATGTGGCAGTCCACGCAGGCCGCGCCACGGGTCCCTGGCGCATGGTGGTGGTGGGAGGGCTGGTCGTAGTACGAGGCGTCGTGGCAGCGGCTGCAGAGGTTGTTGCCCTCGGCGATGAGCCTGCCGCTGTGCGGCTGGTGGCAGTCGCTGCACGTGACGCCAGCCTGGTGCATGCGGCTCTGCACGTACGATCCGTACTCGAACACCTCGTCGCGGATCTGTCCGTCTGCGTGGTAGAGCGGGTCCTCCAGCAGGCTCACGAGGTGCGTGTCGAGGGCCGTCCGGCCCGCCTCGGGGGTGTCGGTGAGCGGGGTCCTGCGCGCGTGGCACTGGGCGCAGGACTCCGGTTCGGCGTGCGGGTGCGGGTCGGTGCGCCTGGCGATGCGCTCGCCGGGAGCGAAGGCGAACACGCCGCGGGGGGGGATGCGGTGCACGAGCCCCATGGGGTCGCCTGCGGCCGCGGGGCGTGCGTCGTCCTTGCGGCCGCGGGCCCATGCCACGTGGGACGAGCCGGGTCCGTGGCAGGACTCGCAGGACACGTTGATCTCGCGCCAGGTGGTCTTGTACGTGTTCGTCGCGAGGTCGTGGCCCTTCGACACGCCGGTCGAGTGGCAGTCCGCGCACATGAAGTTCCAGTTCAGGTTGGGACCGGTCCAGTGCAGCGGGTCGCCGGCGCGGACGCCGTCGTCGGGATGCAGGTGGATCCACCGCTGGCCGCCCTGTTCGCGAGGTCGCGCGTCCCAGGCGAGGTCGAGTGCCTGCATGCGTCCGTCCTCGAAGCGCACCAGGTACTGCTGCAGCGGGTGGACGCCGAAGGTGTAGTGGACCTCGAACGTCGCGAGCCTGCCATCAGCGCCGTCGGTCGTGACGAGGAAGCGCGAGCCATCGCGATGGAACCGCGAGGTGATGTCCCCGAGGGTGAACGTGGCATCGTCGAAGTCGCCGAGCACCGTGGCTGCCGTGGCATGCTGCATGGCACGGGCGTGGTTGGAGCCGCTCCAGTCCGCGTGCTCCTGGGCATGGCATTCCGCGCAGGATGCCGATCCCACCCAGTCCGCTGCTGCTGCGGAACCGCCTGTCGGGACGTCCCCGGTGCATCCTGCGAGCAGTGCGCACGCCAGCAGGACACCGACTCCCGTGAACTCGTGCAGGTGGGCCATTCCGGTGGCCCCCATACAGCATCGGGTCCGCCCGGGCGACTGCCGTGACCGCCTGGCGGCGGAAGATGACAACTCGGACCGCCCGTGCCATGGGGGCGACCGCGCCGGGATGGCGCGCCGCAGCCGGTTTCTTCCAGGACCCGGGTCTTTCCTCAACATGGGGGCACCGGTTCGCCGAAAAACCGACAGTGCGTTTCCTCTGGTTGCCGTTGCTGTTGCTGGTTCCCGCTGCGTGCGGGGGGGATGCATCACAGCTGGAGGAACCTCGCCAGTCCCTCGCCGGGGCGGTGCCCACGATCCGGTCGCGCCCGGCCGAGGACCGGACTTCCGAGAAGCCGCCGGCAACCGACCGACTCCGCTTCGGTCTCTGCGTCGACCTGACGGGACCGCTCTCCGAGTTCGGTGATCGCTACCTCTCGGGCCTGCGCATGGCGCTCTACGGCGCGCGCATCGACGGCAAGCAGGTGGAACTCGTCGTCGAGAGCGACTGGACGAGTCCCTCGACGATCCTGGGTTCGGTGCGCAGGATGCGCGACCGGGAGAACGTCATCGCACTCGTCGGTGGACACGGCTCGCCGTTCGACACGTTCCTGCCGCAGGAAGCCGGACCCCAGCTGCCATGGTTCGCGCCGGCGTGGGGTTCTGCCGTGATCGTCGGCCGGCCCGGTGTCCACCACCTGCGTGCCAGCATCGAGGAGGAGGTCGAGGTCCTCGCCTCCCTCATCGCGTCGGACCGCCGGCGCTCCAAGGACCTGGTGGTGTGCACCCAGCGCAATGCCTTCGGTGAGGAGGTCTACAGCGGCCTCGTGCAGGCGCTGGCCCAGCGCGGCATCGAGACGGCGACCATCCGGCACCTGCGGTGCGACGTGCAAGGGCTGCGCATCGCGGAACAGGTCACCGAACTGCTCGGCAACGACATCACCCTCGCAGACTGCGTCTCCGTGCTGCCCCAGGGCATCACGGCGAAGCTGCTGCGGCAGCTGCGTGCGCAGCGCCTCGTCCGCAACTTCTACTCCGTCTCGACCGCCAGCGCCGAACTGCTGCTCCGCGAGCTCGGGGCGCTGGCCGAGGGCGTGGTGTGCACCCAGGTGGTGCCGGTGCCGCTTCCCGCGGCAGATTGGCGCGAGGAACTCGATGCAGGCGTGGGAGACCCATCGGCGCTCGAGGGCTACCTCACCGGCAAGCTGATGCTGGGTGTCCTGAAGGAACTCGGCCCGAACGTGCCCATGGACAAGCTGCGTTCGGCCCTTGCTGCCGCCGCGCAGAAGCACGAGGGCTTCAAGGGACTGGTTCCCGACAACCGCCAGGTCCGGCCGGGCATCTGGCTCGCCACCGTCAGCGAGGGTCGACTGCAGGCGCTGGATGCAGGAGGCCGTGTCCGATGAGCATCGAGGCCCCGCCGCCACCGCCACCGCCTGACGACAAGCTGATGCAGGCAGGCCAGAACATCCCCACGATGATCTGGGGCCTGGTGGTCGCGCTGCTCGTGAGCGCAGGCCTCTGCGTCATCGGCTTGTTCGTGATGATCAACCGACTCGAGGATCGGGCGCAGCAGGGCGAACGAGATCGTGAGAACCGCCGTTTCGCCGTCTCTCGCGTCGCCGACGAGGTGCGTACGGTCGGCAACCGCGCCCAGGACGTGCTGCAGGGCATGCGCGAGGCGAGTGCCGTCGCCAACGAGCCCGAGGTGGACCTGAACAACTTCTTCGTGGCGGTCGAGCTGACCGACGACATGAAGCAGCCCGTGCGCGACGTGATCGACCACCTGGTCGTCGGCCGGACGATGCAGTCCGACTCGATCCAGTGGAGCACCGAGAAGGGCGACGTCGCTGGACGCTGCGAGAAGGTCCTCGCGGACGCAAACACCCTCCTCCTTCGTCTCGTCGAGAACATGGCGGTGATCCGGTCGGAGCTCCGCCTCGTGGCGCCTTCCGGCCCGAAACAGGCGATCTCCCAGCAGGACCAGGTCGTGGGCAGCGGGATCGAGAAGATCCGCGAGATGAGGCTGTTGATCCGCGAACTCGCGAGCAGCCAGCAGCCCGAGGTCCTGCTCGACCGCCTGCACAACGACGTGTGGGTGGTGTGGCGCAGCATCGGCGAGACCGTGGCCACGATGTCGCGGCTGGGGGTCAGCATCGCGAGCATCCAACAGGATCTGCCCGCGCTGCAGGCGGCATTGTTCGGCTCCACGAGCACCATCGACCCCAACTCACACCGTGTGAAGTCGTCCGAGGACGGCCTCGCCGAGCTGCAGTTGCGCAGGATCCAGGCGGACCAGCGGGTCAGCGACCTGCGCCAGCGCGTGTTCGCCTGGCAGCAGCAGGGACGTGAAGTGGTGGCCACGATGGACACCGCGCTCAAGGAGAGCGGCGTCCGCGGCGAGGCCGCCACCCGGGCAGACCTCCAGGCGGGCCTCAAGATCTTCCTCGGTGCCGGCGCGGTGGTGGGCGTGATCTTCGTGCTGCTTGCAGCCCGGTTCAGCGGCCAGGCCCGTCGGCAGATCCACGCGCTGGAGCAGGCCCGTCGCGACGCGGATGCCGCGGCCGTGTCGAAGAGCTACTTCCTGGCCAACATGAGCCACGAGATCCGCACGCCCATGAACGGCATCCTGGGCATGTCGGAACTGCTGATGCGCACGGACCTCGCGGGCGAGCAGCGCGTGATGGCGGGAACGATCCAGTCCTCCGCCGACGCCCTGCTCCTCATCCTCAACGACATCCTCGACTTCTCGAAGATCGAGGCCGGCAAGCTCGAGATCGACGAGACCAACTTCAGCCTGCGCCGGATCATCGAGGAGTGCGCGGGCCTGATGGCCGCCACCGCAGAGCAGAAGTACATCGAGCTCGTCACCTATGCCGATCCGCGTGTCGCCGAGACCCTCAAGGGCGACGGTGCCCGCGTGCGCCAGATCCTGCTCAACCTACTCGGCAACGCCATGAAGTTCACCGTGCAGGGCGAGGTCGTGGTCGCGCTCGAACTGGAGGATGACGGCGAGCGCGAACAGCTGATTCGCATCGACGTGCGAGACTCGGGCATCGGCATCTCGCCGGAGGTCAGGGAGCGTTTGTTCACGCCGTTCACGCAGGCCGACAGCTCCACGACCCGTCGCTTCGGCGGTACGGGCCTCGGCCTCGCGATCTCGCGCAAGCTCGTCGATCTCATGGGCGGCGAGATCGGCGTCGAGAGCACGCCGGGCGTCGGCTCCTGCTTCTGGATCCGCCTGCGCCTGCCGGTGATCGCACCTGCGGTGCCGCTCGCACCCGCGGACATGAAGCAGCATGCGATGCTCATCGTCGACGACCACGAGACGACGCGCGAACTGTCGGTCTTGCATCTCGCGCCCACGGGCATCGGCCTCGACGTGGCCGAGGACGGCCTGCAGGCGATGAAGATGCTGCGCACGGCGGCGTCCCGTGGCCGGCCCTTCACGATGGCACTCATCGACATGGCGATGCCGGGCATGAGCGGCATCGACCTCGCACGCGCGATCACCTCGGATGCCTCGCTGCCGCCGCTGCGCATCGCCCTCGCCAGTTCGTTCGGCGCCCGTCCGGACGAGTCGGCACTGCAGGCGGCAGGCATCACCACCTGGCTGGGCAAGCCCATCGGCGCACACAGCCTGATCAAGATGCTCGACGACCTGTCCTCGGGCGGCGACCTGAGCTTCATGAGCGCCGACGAGCGGCGCAACATGACCAACAAGGATCACCTGCGCGGCACCCGCGTGCTGGTGGCGGAGGACAACGAGATCAACCGCAAGGTGCTCAAGGGCCTCCTCAGCAAGGTCGGATGCGTACCGGTGTTCGCAGGCGACGGCCAGGTGGCGCTTGACGAGCTCGCCAAGGCCGACTTCGACCTCATTCTCATGGACTGCCAGATGCCCAGGCTCGACGGCTTCGAGGCGACGCGCCGCATCCGCAAGATGCCCGGCCACAAGTCCAAGCTCCCGATCGTCGCGCTCACCGCCAACGTGCTGCCCGCGGATCGGCAGGCCTGCTACGACGCGGGCATGAACGACTTCCTCACCAAGCCGCTGAAGCTCGAGGTCCTCAAGATCACGCTCGAGAAGTGGATCAAGCCGGGGTCCGCCCCTGCGGCTCCGCCCACGCGCGCTGCGTTGAAGCCGCGCTTCCAGGCCTGAGCGGCCGTTCTCGTGCTCGGAACACGCGGGCACCCTGGTTAGGCTGGAGGCGTGCAGAGGATCCTCGAGCGCCTGCTCCGCCTGCAGGATGCGAGCAGGGCCGAGCGATCGGCCACGCTGTGGAGCGCCGTCACCTTCTTCCTGGTGCTCTGCTCCTACTACCTGCTTCGGCCGCTCCGTGAGCGCATCGGCACCGACCTCGGCCCCGACCGCCTCGACGACCTCTTCGGCGCCACGCTCGTCTGTGTCACGCTGGCAAACCCGGTCGTGATGGCGCTCGCCAACCGCATGCCCAGCAGGCGGTTCGTTCCCCTCGCATGGCACGCCTTCGCCGCGTGCATGGTGGTCTTCTGCGTGCTGTTCACCGGCACGGACTTCCATGGGGCGAAGGACATGCCCTGGGATGCCACGCCCGTGCTGGTTGGCGCGGGCTACTTCATCTGGCTCAGCACCTTCAACGTCTTCGCCACGACCCTGTTCTGGATGGCCGCGGTCGAACACTTCGACACCGGCCAGGGACGGCGGTTGTTCGGGCTCGTGGGCGTGGGCGGCACGACGGGAGCCGTCGCAGGCTCGCTCGTCATCCACCAGCTCGCGCACCTCATCCAGCCCGAGCACCAGTTGCTGCTGGCTGCCGGGTGCCTCGAGGCCGCCGTGTTCTGCTTCCTGCGCATGACGGCCAGCTGCCGGACCATGCGGCAACAGGGTGGCGGGGCACCTGCAGGAGTGCGCAAGGAGCCCATCGCCGACGCAGGCGTCCTGGAGGGCATGCGCCGGTTCGTGCGCAGCCCGTACCTGTGGGGGATCGGCCTCTACATGCTGCTCATGGGTGCGATGTCGACGCCCATCTACTTCCAGCAGAACCTCCTGGTGGCCGAGATCGTCCCCGACCGTGCTGCGCGCGAGGAGCTGTTCGCCGTCCTCAACCTCGTCGGCCAGTCGTTCGTGCTGCTGCTGCAACTGTTCGCCACCGGCCGCGTGCTCGTCTTCGTGGGCGTCGGTGCCGTGCTGCTGGTGATGCCGTTCACGACGGCACTGGGCCTCGGCGCCCTGGCGCTCGCGCCCACGATCACCACGCTCGTCATGGTCGAGGTCCTGCGGCGCGGGGCCCAGTTCGCGCTCGACAAGCCCGCGCGCGAGGTGCTCTACACCCCGCTGTCGCTGGAGGAGAAGCACAAGACCAAGGCCTTCCTCGACACGTTCGTGTTCCGGCTCGGTGACTGGTGCGGGGCGAAGCTGCAGGTCTCGCTGCGCGAACTCGATGCCGGCACCTCGCAGCTGGCGCTCGGTGCAGTCCCGATTGCCATGGCCTGCGCCAC
>JBEATZ010000248.1:0-2698 GCA_041161695.1 Planctomycetota bacterium
GTGACATCTTCCAGGCCAACCTCACGCAGCCGTTCACGGCCGAGTGGCACGGCGACGCGAGGCAGTTGTTCTGGCGAGCGTGCGAGCAGAGTCCCGCGCCGTTTGCCGCCTACCTCGAGGATGGCAAGGGAACTGCGCTCGTGTGCTCCTCGCCCGAGGAGTTCCTGCACCTCGAGCGCGGCATCGTGCGCACGCGGCCCATCAAGGGGACGCGGCCGCGCGGCGCCGAGCCAGCGCGCGACCAGGCGCTGTTGGCAGAGCTGCTCGCGAGCGAGAAGGATCGCGCCGAGTTGGCCATGATCGTCGACCTGCTGCGCAACGACCTGGGCAAGGTCGCGGAGCCGGGGAGCGTGCGCGTGGGGCAGTTCCCGGAGCACCAGAGCTACGCGCAGGTGCATCACCTGTTTGCCACCGTGACCTCCAGGCTGCGTGCGGGCGCCAGCGTGACGGACCTGCTGCGCGCCACCTTCCCCGGCGGTTCGGTCACGGGCTGTCCCAAGATCCGCTGCCTCGAGATCCTCGAGGAACTCGAGGTGGCGCGGCGCGGCATCTACACGGGTGCCGTGGGATGGTTCGGTCCCGGCGATGCCATGCACCTCAACATCGTGATCCGAAGCATGGTGGTGAAGGGTGCGACCGTGCGGTGCAACGCGGGCGGCGGCATCACGTCGCTGAGTGATCCTGCGCGTGAGTTCGAGGAGACCGTGCACAAGCTCGCGGGAATCGAGCGCACGTTGCAGTGCCGCGCGAGCTGGCCTGCGGAGGCTGCGCGATGAAGGCTTGGTGCGAGGGCCGGCTCGTCGGCTGCGAGGTGTTGCCAGCGGGTGCGGTCGTGCCGTTCGAGACCATGGGCATCGTGCGGGGTGCGTTGCCCCTGTGGGATCGGCACATGGCGCGCCTCGGCGCTGCAGCCAGGGACCTCGGGATCGTGCGCGCGGAGCTCGAAGTTCCCACGGGGCTGCGCGAGGCCGTGCTCGCCGAGGCGCGATCCCATGGTCACGATGTCGTGCGGGTCGAGGTCGCACCTGCAGGCGCTGTGCTCAGCTGGCGCGTGCACACGCGCGGGCGCCATGTGCTCGAGGGGCCGGTCGTGATCGTGCCGACGGTTGCGAGGCGTGCGCCGGGACTGCCGCCTGCGCACCTCAAGGCATTGCCTCGTAGCGCCTACGATGCAGTCCTTGTCGAGGCGCGTGCCGCGGGCGCCGACGATGGCATCGTCGTGGGTGACGATGGTGCGGTGCTGGAGACAGCGCTCGGCAACCTGCTGCTGCGGATCGGCGCCGGATGGGTGACGCCCGCGCTGGATGGACGGGTGCTGCCGGGCATCGCGCGTGCCGTGCTGCTGGGGCAACTGGCCGCGCAGTGCGAGCGCGTGGTCGAGCGTCGTTGCGACCTCGCCGACCTCCACCGCGCCACGACCCTCGTTGTGTGCAATGCCGTGCACGGTCCGCGCGGTGCGGTGCTCATGCGCGTGCCGGCGAGGGGCGAGGCGGTGGTCGCTGCCGTGGGGCCGGGAGTCGAGGTGCTGCGTGCTTGCTGGGAGCGTGCGCTCGCGACCTGATGGGGTCGCGGTTCAGTTGATCGCGAAGGCGCAGGCGATGTTGCGGGTCGGGTCGTCCGTGGCCCCGCAGAGGACCTGGATGTCGCTCACGAAGCCGGTCACGAGGCCGCCCGCGGCACCCACCGCCGAGAAGGCCGCGAGGACCCCGAAGGCCGCGCGGCCGTCGCCGTGGATGTGGAGGGAACCGTGGCCGAGGGCTTGGATCGGTGTCGAGACCGCGCAGACGAGGGGTTTCGCAACCGTGCAGGAGGGTGTGCCGAGGCAGGCGAGCGCGAGGAGCGGCAGGAGGCCCTTGGCGCAGGGGTACGGCATGGGCGGCAAGCGCAGGCCGAGGGCCGGGGTGGCAGGTTGGTGTTGGTCCGTGTCCGGCGCGGGATGCCGTTGCTGCGGGCGTGGCTCACCGTCGGCGTGCGCCGTTGTCGGACAAGGAGTTGCGCCCGCGCAGTGCCCGTGCGCAGGAGGAAAATCCCTTGCGTCGCAGCCGCGAGGTCCCTACCTTCCTCGGCCCCAACACGCACCCGTAGCTCAATTGGATAGAGCTCCAGACTACGGATCTGGAGGTTAGAGGTTCAAGTCCTCTCGGGTGTGCCACCTTCCCCTGTGCTCCCTGGCGCTTGCGCTGGGATGTCCTCGGGGGAACTCCCCTGGATGTCGCAACCCGGGCGGAGCCATGCCCCGATCCAGATCGCGGAGTTGTGGACACCTTGGCGGTGGCCCCCTCCGCACCCCCTCGTTCTGGATCATGCGGCGACCGTCCTCCTGCCATCCAGGCTCAGCGGATGGCTGCTCACGGGGCCCCAGTCCTGTCGCCACGAGCACACCTCCTCGTAGCTGAGGTGCCGCGGCAGGATGCCCATGTGCCACGCCGGCGTGCGGTGCACGGATTCCACGTTGGTCCGGCGGCGTACGAAGTTGCGGTAGACCTGCAGCAGGGCCAGCTGCGTCTTCAGGAACTGGCCCTTCTTGCTCACGCACCAGCTGCGCCGGTGCAGCCGTGAGCCGATGTCCCGCAGCCGCGCAAAGGTGTGGTTGATGGGGAACAGCGGGTTGAACTCGTCGCGCCTGGCGGTGCCCGGCGTCGTCCGATGGTCGATCCGGTCGCCGAAGACCTTCTTCACCAGCGCCGCATACATCTCC
>JBEATZ010000290.1:0-4287 GCA_041161695.1 Planctomycetota bacterium
TCGTGCAGCAGCTCACGTGGAACGCCGAGGCGGCCATCGAGGCCCTCGTGGCGCACGGCGTGGGCGAGCGCGGCAACATGGCGGTGGCCGGTCACAGCTACGGGGCGTTCATGACCGCCAACCTGCTGTGCCACACCGACCTGTTCACGACCGGCATCGCGCGCAGCGGCGCCTACAACCGCACGCTCACGCCCTTCGGCTTCCAGAACGAGGAGCGCACCTACTGGGAGGCCCCCGAGGTCTACCAGGCGATGTCGCCCTTCGCGAACGCCCACAAGGTCAACGAGCCGATCCTGCTGGTGCACGGCGAGGACGACAACAACCCCGGCACGTTCCCGGTGCAGAGCCAGCGGTTCTACGCGGCCATCAAGGGCCATGGCGGCAACGCCCGCCTCGTCATGCTGCCGCACGAGAGCCATGGCTACAGCGCGCGCGAGTCGGTCCAGCACTGCCTCCACGAGATGGTGGGCTGGCTCGACCGGCACCTGAAGAAGACCGCGAACTGACCGCTGCGCGACGCGGTCAGCGTTGCACGACGATGCGGCCCACGGCCCAGACCAGGTCGGAGCTGGGCGGGCCCGTATCGTCGCCCTTGCCCTGCCGGACCGCCACGCGGTCGATCCGCGTGCCCGCCGGCAGCGGCGGCAGCACGTGGGGCAGGTAGCCTGCGAACGGCACGGTGCTGGTGCGGATCGTCGTGCGCAGCACCTCGCTTTCTCCCGACAGCAGCCGCACGTCGTAGGTGTCGCAGGCATCGAGCCACAGGGTGATGCCGCCTGCAGCAACCATTTCCGTCAGGAGGATGTCCAGCCCGCCCTCGTAAACGATCCTGCCAGCGCCAAAGCACCAAAGGGCAGGCGACGGCAACTCGGCCTCGAGTTCGGCTGCCGCGACCTGCTGCAGGGGCGGGTTGCGGTAGCCGTGTGCTCCGTAGCGAGCGAGGTGTTCGCGGGTCTCGCCGAACCAGAGGTCCACGAGTGCGTCGAGGCGCGACCGGGACCGGAGCGGGTCGCGCGTGGCTGCCTGCAGCGCCGCGAACGGTTGCCGCAGGTACGGGTCGACGATGCGGTTCTTGCCGGACACCAGCGACTCGAGGTAGCCCTCAGGGATCCTGCGCGTGTAGTGGCCCACGCGGAAGTTCGTGACGTCCCACGCCGGCAGGCGTACCAGCAGCGGGTCGCAGAGCCACGGGTCGACGATGTGAACCTGCGGACCGGCCTGGTAGCCGCGCATGCCGATGTCGCCGCGGACCTCGACCACCGGCCTGGTGATGCCCTGGGCCTGCAGCGCCTGCGTCACGGCGCCGTACCGCGGCACGCCGTTGCGCGGCCCGCGCAGCGCGAGTTGGTCGTGGTAGTGGGCGCGCTCGTCGATGATCTTGCCGTTGGCGGTCGCCAGCGAATCGGGCGGCCGCGCGAGCATCCACTCGGGCACGCCCCCGAGGAAGGCGCTCGCGCACAGCGCGAGTCCCAGCGCGATGCCGGTGTTCGACGGCAGCGTGCGGGCCGCCATGGCGCCGGCGCCGAGTGCCAGCACGAGCGGCGCGCCGGCGAAGCGCAGTGCCATGAAGTCGCCGCCGATGCGCAGCAGGTAGAGGCAGTACAGCAAGGCTCCTGCGGCAAGCGGCCAAGGTCCGCGTCGCAGGGCCACCAGCACGAGGCTCGCCGTGAACGCGAGTGCGGTGGCGGGGTCGCGCGTCACGACGTCGCCGAGGTAGCGCAGCCCCTCGCGCGCGAGCACGGCGGAGTCGATGCCCGTGCCGAGCGCCTTGGCGTAGGCGGTGTTGGGCAGCGGCGTGCCGTAGTAGGCGGTGGCGAAGGCGAGCCAGCCGAGCAGCGGCAGCATTCCCACGGCCACCGTGGCCATGGCGCGCAGGCTGCGCTGCTGCCAGAAGGCCGCGAGCAGCGCGGGTCCCGCGAGCAGCACCGCATCGAGGCGGTTGAGCGCGAGCAGCGCGGTGAGCAACGACAGCACGAACAGCCGCGGCCGCCACTCGATGTCGCGCGCCCACGTCAGGCACAGGAGCGCCAGCAGCAGGAAGGTGAGGCCGTTCTCGAGGCCCGATGTGGCGTAGGTGCCGAAGGCACGGCTGCCGAGCAGCGCGCCGAGCACCAGCACGGCCACGGTCCAGCTGCGCGCCGTGCGGCACAGCGCCACGGCTGCTGCGAGCGCGCAGGCAGCGCCCACGGCCATCGACGTGAAGTACAACTCGCCGGTGAGGCCGCGCCCGGCCACCATCAGGCCCATCCACAGCGGGTGGGTGTAGGTCTGCACGCGGTCGGCGACGTTCCAGCGCAGGCCTTGGCCGGCGACGGCGTTCTCGACGGTGCGGAACGTGATGTAGGCGTCGTCGCAGACCCACGCGAGACTCGCCACCGCAGCCGTGAGGCACAGCAACAGCAGCGCCACGAGGGTCTTCAGCGCGGCACAGGCGGGGCGCTCGTCGCCGCTCACGCCGTGACGGGCAACTCGAACCCGCGGCGGTACTGCTTGCGGATGAGCGCGTCGGCCTCGGGCACGCCCACGGCCTTCATTGCGGCAGGATCCCACACGATCTTCTTCTGGAGGCGGATCGCCAGGTTGCCGAGCAGCATGGCCTCGGTGAAGGGACCGGCGTAGTCGAAGCTGGCCATCGGCTGCTTGCCCGAGAGGATGCCGGCGAGCCACTCCTCGTGGATGCCGCCCGAAACGGGAGCGCGCGGCAGCCACGGCTTCGGCGCCGGGGGTGGCGCGGAACCGTCCTTCATGTACAGCTGGAAGGTCTCGCCGTAGTCGGTGGGCGAGTAGAGGGTGCCCTTGCTGCCCACCAGCATGAAGCCGCCGCTGCGCAGCTTCACGCCGGGCAACAGGGTCTCCGGGGGCAGCTTGCCGCCGTCGTACCAGGTGAAGTCGACGGGCGGCATCGCCCCGCGCGCCGGGAAGCGGTAGCGCACGATGGACGACTTGGGCGCGGTCTCCGCAGAGTGGTCGGAGGCCTCGGCCTCGATCGACTCGGGGGAACCCAGTTCGAGGGCGAAGAAGGGCAGGTTGGCCACGTGGCACGCCATGTCGCCCAGCGCGCCGGTGCCGAAATCCCACCAGCCGCGCCACTGGAACGGCGCGTAGCCCTTGAACAGCTCCTGGTCCTTGCGCGCGGCGGCGTACGGACGGTGCGCAGCCGGCCCGAGCCAGAGGTCCCAGCGGAAGGTCGCGGGGATCGGGTCGACCCACGACGGGCGCGCGATGCCCTGCGGCCAGATCGGCCGGTCGGTCCACACGTGCACCTCGGTCACGTCGCCGATCGCACCGCTGCGCACCGCCTCGGCCGCCGAGCGGAAGCCCTCGAGGCAGGTGCCCTGGTTGCCCATCGACGTGATGACGCCCTTGCGGCGCGCCACCTTCGTCAGCAGCCGCGCCTCCTCGACGGTGTGGGTGAGCGGCTTCTGCACGAACACGTGGTGGCCGAGCTCCATGGCGATGAGCGCAGGCACGGCGTGGCTGTGGTCCGGGGTGCTCACCACCACGGCATCCACCTTCTCGTGGTCGAGCAGGTCGCGGTAGTCGTGGTAGAAGGTCGCCTTCGGGTGCTCCTTGCGCGCCTGGGCGGCCTTGCCCTCGTCCACGTCGCAGAGCGCCACGATGTCGTGTTCCTTGGCGCAGGCCTGCATGTCGCTCAGGCCCTTGCCGCCGCAGCCGATCTGCGCGATGCGGAGGCGGCCGTTGGCCGAGGGGCGCCGTGCGCTCGCGCCGCTGGCGCAGGATGCGAGGGATGCTGCTCCTGCGATCACCGCAGCCGACAGCAGGAAGTCACGACGGGACGATGCGTGGGCGGGTTCCATGGTTGCGCATGGTATCGGGGAGGCAACGACTCTCAACCCGCTGCCTCGGGCTGTCCGGTGCGCGGCGGGACCGTGTCGCATAGAGTCTCGCGCACCCGGAGCACCGCATGCGCAACGCCATCCTCGCGACACTCACCCTCGGCCTGGTCGTCGCTTCGTGCGCGGCTCCCGCACCCACGGGGCAGGTCGCGAAGCCGGCGCGCAAGCCCAACATCCTGCTGATCGTGAGCGATGACCATGCTGTCCACGCCCTGTCCTGTTACGGGGGCAAGCTGGACCGAACCCCGGGGCTCGACCGGCTCGCCGCCGAGGGCATGCGCTTCGACCGGGCGTTCGTGACGAACGCGCTGTGCGGCCCCTCGCGTGCAACCATCCTGACCGGCAAGTACAGCCACGTGAACGGGTTCGCTCGCAACGAACAGAAGTTCGATGCCGCGCAGTGGACGGTGGCGCGCGCGCTGCAGCAGGC
>JBEATZ010000313.1:0-9319 GCA_041161695.1 Planctomycetota bacterium
CGTTGGCGTAGACGCCGCGGTCGAGCAGCAGTTCGGCCGCCCCGATCGCCTCGGGCACCAGCGCACCCATGACGAACAACTCGACGACGTTCTCACCCGGCTGGTAGCCGCGGTAGCCGCGCCAGTCGACGAGTCGGTAGCCGCCCGCGAGCACGTGCTGGCGCAGCGTTGCGAGGATCGTCGCGTCGTCGGCGTGGGGGACCTCCTTCTCGTTGAGGCCGCCGTCCTGGGCGGTGAGTCCCAACTGGGCGTTCTCGGGCAGTTCGCGCTTGAAGCGCGCCTGGCGCCGCTGCCACAGCAGCAACTGGTCCTGGGCGAGGGCGCGCGTCACGGCGCGCACCAGCACGCCGCTGCGGCCCTTGTTCTCGCCGCGGAAGTGGCGCTGGATCGCATCGCACAGGATCCACTCCATCTCGACGGCGAACGCAGGTTCCCACGTGATGAGGTTGGGGATCTGGATGTCGCTCTTCCAGCTGTGCTGCGCGCCCTCGGGCGCGAGCGTGATGCCGCTGGGCGTGCCGACAAGGATGAAGCTGCTGCCCCAGTAGAGGTTGTAGTAGAGCTGGTCGAGGGCGCGTTTGATGAAGAAGTCGTAGACCGTCATCATCGGCAGGAACGGCACGCCCGTGTGGTAGCCCATCTTGCCGAACGAGCCGAGGGCGGTCATGCAGTTGGCCTCGGCGATCTCGAAGCGGATGTGCCGCGTCCACGCCTCGTCGGTCGGCGCGAGCTCAGGGCGCAGGCGCTCGTGGAGGTCGTGCTTCGCCTCCCAGTTCTCCTCGTGCTTGGGCCCGAAGATCTTCTCGTCCATCGCCGGGTTGATGTTCGTGCTGGTGCCAACGTCGGGCGCCATGGTCATCATCAGGTCGGCTGCAGGACCCCAGCGCGCTTCCTCGGCAGTGGGCGCCTTGCCGGCCTTGTGGGTCTTGCCGGCCTGCGACAGCTCGTCGAACACCCCGATGCGCACGAGCTTGGCGGCGAGCTGGCCCCACATCCACTGCGTGTGGGTGACGGGGGCGAGCTTGAGGTTGATGTCGAGCGACTCGGGCACGCCGCCGGCCTCGGCGATCATGCGGTCGACCTTGGCGCGGTTGGCCTCCGCCTGCGCGGTGAGTTGTTCGATGCCCTTGCGCAACTCGGCGCCGCGTGCGGCGAGGAACCGGCCTTCCGCCGAGTCGCCATCGAAGCGGGCGTAGGGGCGCTCCAGCGTCATCCCGTGGGCAGCCAGGATCCGGGCCACCTCGTCCTCCTCGGGCAGCGCCGAGTGGTTGCCGTTGGCGGCGACGCAGTCGAGGCCGCGGCCCTTCACCGTGTGGGCGATGATGAGCGTGGGGGTCGCACGGTCCTTCTTGCTGTGCTCGAAGGCCGCGACGATCTTGGCCTGGTCGTGGCCGCCGAGGTCGTACCACACGCGCACGAGGTCCTCGTCCGAGAGGGTGGCCAGGACCTTGGCCGTGGCCTTGTCCTTGGCCAGCAGCGCATCGCGCATGAGGGCGCCGTCGCGCTTCCAGAGCAGTGCCTGGAAGTGGTAGTCCGAGAACTCCTCCTCGATCGCGCGCTGCAGTGCGTCGCCGCCCGGGCGGGCGAACACCTCGTCGCGGAAGCTGCCGTGGCGCAGCTGGATGACCTCCCAGCCGTTGGCGACCGCAGTGCCCTCGATGCGGTCTGCATCGGTGCCCTTCAGGCCGCGGTTGTTGGGGATGCGCGTCCCGTCGAGGTTCTGGCGGTTGTAGTCGATGATCCAGGTGACGTTGCCCAGTTCGCGCTCGGCGACCTCGGGCAGCACCTCCAGCAGCGAGCCCTCGCGGAACTCGCTGTCGCCCATCATGCACCAGAAGTGCGGCTCCTCGAGGTCCCAGCCGTGCTGGCGCGCGTAGCGGTAGGCGAGCGCGAGGTACACCGCGACGACGGGCGGGATGCCCACCGAGCCCGAGGGCAGGAAGCGCCAGCCGTCAGGGTCGATCTCGGCGTGGTAGCTCTGGAACACCGGCTTGCCGTCGTGGAAGAACGAGCGCAGCCGGTCCATCACCGCCTCGGCCTCGTCCTCGGCGAACCAGCGGCCGTCCGCATGGCGGAACATGCCCATGGCGTGGTTGAGGGCATGGTCGGCAGGCGATGCGTGCGGCTTGCAGCAGATGAAGTCCCCCGGCTTCTTCACCACCAGGTGCAGCGCGGCGAGGAAGTCGATGCTCGACGCGCAGGCCGCGGGGTGGCCGCCGACCTTGGGGTCGGTGCGGTCGGCATCCTCCCGGTTGTTGGCGCGCCAGATCATGGCGACCATGTGCGCGAAGGCGCGGCGGGTGATGCTCTGGATCAGCTGGAAGTCGGGCTTGCTTGCGGACTTCATGTCGGTGCTCGGTTGCCGGGGCGGGCCGAAAAGGTGGTCCGGACCGCGGCGAATCGGGTGAGGCTACGGAACAGAGGGGCGGCGGGTCCAGTGGGTGGTAGGCCTCCCGGTGCGGCTTTTCCATGTCCGGCGCGGCGGGGCAGCGCCCGGAAGTTGTTCCCGCGCCGGGGAACTCGCTCGGGGCGCTGGCCCTGCCACCCGGCCGGGCGTACCGTGTTCGCCCCCCAACCATGACCCTGCGCCAGGTAGCGATCGTCGGGAGGCCGAATGTCGGCAAGTCGAGCCTCCTCAACCGGCTCTGCGGCCGCATGGTCTCCATCGTCGAGCCCACGGCCGGCGTGACCCGCGACCGCATCGCCGTGGTCCTCGAGCACGGCGGCCGCCGCTTCGAGCTGGTCGACATGGGTGGCCTCGGCCTGGTCGACGAGGCCATGCTCAAGGAGCACGTCGAGGCGCAGATCCAGGCCGCGCTCCACTCGGCCGACCTGATCCTGTTCGTCGTCGACGCCAAGGAAGGCCGGGTGCCCACGGACGACATGGTGGCCCGCAGGCTGCGCTCCCTGAAGAAGCCCGTGCTGCTGGTCGTCAACAAGGTCGAGTCGCACGGCGAGGAAGGCGCGCTCGCCAACTGGCAGACCCTCGGCTTCGGCGAACCCCACGGTACCTCGGCCAAGGAGGGCTACGGCACCAGCGACCTCAAGGACCGCATCGTCGCGATGCTGCCCGGCCAGGACCAGGACGAGTTGGAGCCCGAGGGCGACGTGCTCAAGTTCGCGGTGGTGGGCAAGCGCAACTCGGGCAAGTCGACGCTCATCAACTGGCTCGCGGGCGAGGAACGGGTGATCGTCAGCGAGATCCCCGGCACCACGCGCGATGCCGTCGACGTGACGTTCACCCTCGACGGCCAGAAGCTGCTGGCGATCGACACCGCAGGCGTGCGCAAGAAGAGTTCGGTGCAGGATGCCATCGAGTTCTTCTCCCACTCGCGCAGCACGGCGGCGATCCGCCGAGCCGACGTGGTGATCCACCTCTTCGACATCCGCGAGCAGGTGAGCCAGGTGGACAAGGCGCTCGCCGCCTACTGCCTCGAGCACCACAAGCCCGTGGTCCTGGTCGGCAACAAGATCGACCTCGCACCCGAGGTCGACCTCGCGCGCTGGGATGCCTACCTGAAGCAGCAACTGCCCGGCCTCGACCACGCGCCGGTGGCCTTCGTGTCCGCCCAGCAGGGGACCAACGTGGTCGACATGCTGCGCCTCCTGTACGACCTCCGCCAGCAGAGCCGCCTCAAGATCTCGACCCCGAAGCTCAACGAGGTGCTGCACGCCGCGCGCGACCAGCTCATGCCGCAGGGCCGGGGCACGTTCCCCAAGATCTTCTACGGCACGCAGATCGGCACCGAGCCGCTTTCGGTCCTCGTGTTCGTGAACGAGCCTCGGTTGTTCCGCGGCGTCTACGAGCGCTACCTCGCCCAGCGCCTGCGCGACGCGTTCCGGGTGCCCGAGATCCCGATCCGCATCGCCTTCCGTCGCCGCGAGAAGGTCGTCCTCGACGACCGCTGATGGCGCTTGACCGCGCCGGCTGCGTGCGGCACCGTCGCGGATCGCATGCGCGGTGACCCCGTGGAACGGCAGCAGCCCCCGCACTGGCTGCCAGAGACCCTGCTGCTCGGCGTCTCGGCACTGGTGCTCTTCACCCTGCTGGGGCAGCAGACCTTCTACAAGACCGACGGCCCGGACCTCGTGCGCATGCTGCACGAGGGCAACCTGCGGCATCCCTGGCACGTGGGTTACCTCCCGCTGCTCGACGCGTTCCGGTCGACGCTGCACGCGATCGGCATCGAACCGTCGCTGATCCGTCTCGGCGCGCTGTTCTCCGCCTGCGGCGCCGCCCTCGGCGTGGCCGGGTTCCACGCCGGGCTCCGCATGCTCGCGGTCCCGCGGAACACCGCGCTCCTCGGCACCGGGCTCCTCGCACTCAACCCCGGTGTCGTGTTGTTCGCCACGGTGGTGGAGTTCCACGGCCCCGCCCTCGGCGCCGTCGGCCTCGCATGGTGGTGGACCTGCCGCGCGGCCCGTGCCCCTTCGCTCCCGTCCCTGCTGTTCCTGGGCGCTCTGACCCACGGTGCGTTCCTGCTGCACAGCTCGAACCTGTTCCTCCCCGCGCTGTTGCTGCCATGGTTCGTGGCGCTGCGCTGGTCGCGAGGCACCCTGCGCCGCGACCTGGTTCTCGCCTTCGCCGCAGGCGCAGCGCACGCGGCCGCGTTCCTCCTGCTGCCGAGGCTGTTCCCGGGCGCCTACGGCGACTACGCCGACCTCGCGACTGCGTTCGCCCGCGAGGCATCCATCGGCAGGCCCCAGTCCCTCGACTGGCTGCCCGTGATCCTGGTCCAGGAGTGGCTCTGGCCGCTGCTGCCGCTCTCGGTCACGTGGCTTGCAGCCTGCAGGGTCGCGGCCCTGCGGCCCGCGGTTGTCGCGCTGTGCATCGGCCTCGTTCCCTACCTGTACCTCTGCGTGCGGCAACTCGTGCACGAGCCCGAGCGCGGCGCGTACCTGCTGCCCCTGTTGCTCCCCGCTGCCGCGCTGAGCGCGCTCTCGCTCCCTCGAGCCGCGGTGGTGGCCCTCGCGGCCGCGAGCGGGGTCGCCGCGTGCTGGGGCTGGGGTGTGGAGCAGGCGACCCTCCGGCGCGACTACCACGACACGGTGCTGGAGTTCCGCGAGGCCGCCGGGGGTGGAGCCTACTTCGCCATCGTCGGGCGGCACGACGAGATGGCCACGTGCTTCGCGGTCATCGCCCCTGCGGACTTCGCGTGGATCCGGCCGCAGGCCGCCATGCCGCGCGAGCAGTGCACCGAAGAGGTGCTGGCGGCCACCCGCAACGGCCTGCTCGCGATGCACGCATCCGGCCGCGCGGTGCTGCTCACCGCGGGCGCCCGCGCCTCGCTCGAGGATCCCGCGGCGGTGATGCGCGGCGAGAAGGCGACCGCAGACGTCCCGCCCACGGAGCGCATGGCCGGCCCGCTGTTCCTCGCCGACCTGCAGCAGCGCTTCGAGTTCGTCGCCGCCTCGGTGCGTCGCGATGGCACCGTCGCCGTTTGGCGGCTCGTGCCGCGCGGCAACTGACCCTTCAGCGGCGCCAGACGCTCGGCGCGCACAGCGCGAGCGGCAGCAGGAACTCGAGGCGGCCGAGCAGCATGAGTGCGCTGCAGAGGAACTTGGCCCAGCCGTGGAGCGCGCCATAGGCGCCCATCGGGCCCAGGTCAGGCCCGATGACCGTGCCGCTCGCGTCCAGCGGACTGATCGCGGGGCCGCAGCAACCCAGCATCGAGGCGCTGGTCGACAGTGCGCTGAGGAACGGGAGGCGCGAGTCGAGCAGCAGCAGCGCCGTGCCGAGAAACAGCGCGAGCACCCAGACCAGCACCAGGGCGACGACGCCCGAGATGATGGCGGCGGGGAGCGGGTCGCCTGCGACCTTCACGCGCTCGACGCTGCGGGGCCGCACGTAGTGGCGCACGGTGTAGGCAACCAGTTTCATCGACACGAGGAAGCGGAAGGACTTGATGCCGCCGGCGGTGGAGCCGGTGCACGCACCGACCACCATCGAGCCGATCATGAGCGCGAGGACGAACTGCGGCCAGCGCTGGTAGTCGACGGTGGCGAAGCCCGTGGAGGTGAACACGCTCACCACGTTGAACGCGGCCTGGCGCAGCGCCTGCAGGGGGCTCATGCCCTCGAGGGCGAGTGCCAGCCAGGCGATCGCGACGAGCACCCCCGTGATGCCTGCATAGCAGCGGAACTCGGGATTGGAGAACAGGCCGTACCGTGACGTCGGTCCGTGGCGCAGGCTGCTCACGAGCAGCGCGAAGTTGCAGCCGGCGAGGAACATGAACAGCGTGATCACCACCTCGGCTGCCACGGACCCGTACTCGCCGATGGAGCCGTCGCGCGTCGAGAACCCGCCGGTGGCCACGGTGGCGAACGAGTGGCACACGCCCTCGAACCAGTCCATGCCACCCAGCGTGGCCAGCAGCACGGTGCAGAGTGCGGTCATGGCCACGTAGACGCGCAGCAGGATGCGCGCCTGGCCGAGCATGCGCGGCTGGAAGCCCTCGCTGGCCACGCCGACCTGTTCGGATGCCAGCAGGTTCTTGCCGGTGATGCCCATCGCAGGCAGCAACGCGACGAACACGAGGATCACGCCCATGCCGCCGAACCACTGCAGCATGGCGCGCCAGAGCAGGATGCTCTGCGGCAGTTCGCTCACCCGCGGGTTGCCGCCCGAGGCGAACACCGAGGCCCCGGTGGTGGTGAGGCCGCTCACGGCCTCGAACACCGCATCGGCCGGGTTGGACAGGGCACCGGACCACTGGAAGGGCAGCGCGCCGAGCACGATGGCGAGCGTCCATGCGAGGCCGACGACCCCGAGGCCTTCCTTG
Source organism: Planctomycetota bacterium (assembly GCA_041161695.1). Lineage (GTDB taxonomy): Bacteria > Planctomycetota > UBA1135 > UBA1135 > UBA2386 > JBEATZ01. The sequence continues at coordinate 6,783 of JBEATZ010000313.1, forward strand.
CGGAAGAATCCATGCTCCGGCTTCCTGCCCGCGACCCACAGCAGCACGCTCGACAGCAGGCCCAGGGCCATGCTGCCGAGGAACCCGGACACCGCATCGATGCCCGCCACGGGCTCTTCCTGCAGCGCCAGGGCGAGCGGAACCGCCTGCATCAGCGAGTAGAAGAGTGCGAATCCGGCGAGGATGCGCGCTACCTGTCCCAGGTTCACGGACGGGACTTGTCCCATCCCGCGGTGCTGCAGTCAACGAACCGTCAGCAACTCACGCCGAAGGCACTCCAGTGGTCGTCGGCGCCTGCTGCGCGCAGCACCGCCTCGCTGCCGTAGCCGTAGAGCACGGCGATGGTGCGCGTCCCGGCGGCCCTGCCCGATCGGACGTCGTTCTCGCTGTCGCCCACCATGGTGGACGTGGCGGCAACCGTGCCCAGTGCCTCGAGGGCGTGCAAGACGGGGAGCGGGTGCGGCTTGCGCTGCGCGAGGGAATCGCCGCCAACGAGAACCGGGAACATGCCGGTGAGGCCGAGGTGGCGGACGACGAGGCGCGCGTACTCCTCGGGCTTGTTGGTCACCACGGCGAGCGGGTGGCCGGCCTCGTGCAGCCGTTCGAGGTGGGTGCGCACCCCTGGGTACAGCGCCGCAGTCCTCGTGCACTGGTCGAGGTGGTGTTCGCGATAGGCACGCACGGCCTCCTCGAGGTCGATGCCCGGCGGCAGGTCCCCGCCTGGGCCGTGCGCGAGCGCGCGCCGCAGCAGCACGCGTGCGCCGTCGCCGATCATCGAGCGAACCTCTTCGCGCGTAAGCGGTGCGAGTCCGTACCGCACGCGGACGTGGTTGGTCGTCGCGGCGATGTCGCCGAGGGTGTCGGCGAGGGTGCCGTCGAGGTCGAACAGGAAAGCTGCGCGGGTGCGCTCCACGCGACCCGGTATACTGCCGCCCCGATGAAACGCCATCCGAGCCCGTGTGCGGCCCTGCTGTTGCCCGTCCTGCTGCTCGCATCCTGCGGCACGCAGCGCGAGTTCCGTGAGGTCACCGTCGGGCCTGCCAAGTTCCGCGAGGTCTACGACGCGATCGACCATGTGGCGCGCACCGACGGGTTCCTGCTGGACGGTGGCGAGAGCGATGCGGGTTTCGGCATCTGGCAGTCCCGCTGGCGCAACGTGACGCTGCGGCTGGGACGCTCGGGCCGCTATCGGCTCCGTGCCGAGATCCAGGACGACAAGGACCTGCGCAAGGACCACTTCCAGGTGCTGTACTGCGTCGAGAAGCAGGAAGTGAAGGACCTCTCGAGGGCCGACCGGCACACGGAGGACGACTGGTCGGCGACCGGCCAGGATGCCGATCGCGAGGAGATCTTCCGCGAGCGCCTGGTGCGCCAACTCGTGCGGCCCGGTACGCCGCGGTCGTAGCGTCGCGAGGCCCGATCCCGCCGATGCCATCGGGACCAAGGCGTTCTGCGCCCGTCGCAGTAGGCTTGGTCCCACTTGGGCTTCGTGCATCGCCACGGGTGACCCGATGAACCACGTGGTGCCACCGACTCCTGCAGCAACCCCGCCCCTGCGCCACTACGACGCGGCAACCGCCGAGAAGGGCGTGTTCCGCAACCTGCTCCCCGCAGCCGGTTACTTCCGCACGCTCTGGGACCACCGGTACCTGGTGCAGAACTTCTTCCGGCGCGAACTGCTCGGCCGGTTCCGCGGCTCGGCGCTGGGCATGTTCTGGGTGCTCGTGCACCCGATGTTCCTGTTCGCCATCTACTACCTGGTGTTCGGCCTGCTGTTCGGCAACTGGAAGCTCGGGCAGGCCCCGGATCCCAACTTCGCGATCTACCTGTTCTCCGGCACCATCGCGTTCCAGGCGTTCATCGAGGGCACCACGCGCGCCTGCACCTCGATCGTCGACAACGGCAACCTCGTCAAGAAGGTCGCATTCCCGAGCGAACTGCTGCCCGTGCACGTGATCGCCATCGCGATGGTGGTGTACCTCGTGGGCGCAGCTGTCTGCCTCGCCGCCGGGACGTGGTTCGGCGTGCTGCAGCCCGGGTGGAGCCTGCTGCTCATGCCGGTGCTGCTGGCGCTGCAGGGGTTGTTCACGCTGGGCATCGGCATGCTGCTCGCGAACTTCCACGTCTTCGCGCGCGACACCAGCCACCTCTGGGGCATCTTCGTCACGGCCTGGATGTTCGTGACGCCCGTGTTCTGGTACCCGAGCCTCGTCACCGAGAAGTTCCGCAGCGAGGAACTCGGCTTCGACCTGGTTGCATGGTTCGAGGCGAATCCCGCGTACCACATGGTGATGGCGCACCGCCTCGTGCTGGGCGCCGTCGAGACCACCGGCCCCGACGGCAAGGTGCTCGTCTCCTTCGGCAGCCTCGGCGAGCACCTGTGGGTGCTCGGATGCTGGGCCGTCATCCTCTTCGTCCTCGGCTGTGCGACCTTCATGAGCCGCCGCCACAAGTTCGCGGACCTCGTATGAAGCACGAACCCGCGATCCAGGTGCACGGCCTGTCGAAGATCTACCGGGTCTACGACAACCCGTACC
>JBEATZ010000362.1:0-6937 GCA_041161695.1 Planctomycetota bacterium
ATGGTTGCCGAGCGCAACGCCGTGGTCGGCCTCAACCGCGTGGGCATGCGCCGCCGCGGCATCGCGGCCGCGTCCATCCAGGACGTCAAGGACTGCTTTCGCGCAGTCTTCCTCTCCGGCAAGGGCGTGAAGCCTGCCGCACTCGAGGCACTGGCTGCGGGTCGGCCGGGCACCACGGCGGAAGGTCGCATGTTCCTCGAGTTCTGCACCCAGGGTACGCGCGGGTTCGTGCGTCCTCGCGCGCGGTCGGGCGCGGACGCCGACGCCGAGTGACCTCAGCCGCGCGGGTGGAACCGCCCGTGCACGGACTTGAGGCGTTCGTGGTCGACGTGGGTGTAGACCTGCGTGGTGGCCAGCGAGGCATGACCCAGCATCTCCTGCACGGAGCGCAGGTCGGCGCCGCCCGCGACCAGGTGGGTGGCGAAGGAGTGGCGCAGGGCGTGCGGTGAGCACGCCGCCTCGATGCCTGCGGCAGCCGCGGCCCCGCGCACGACCTGCCAGATGCGCACGCGGTCGAGGGGCCTGCCCGTGCGCGAGAGGAACAGCACGTCGCCGGGGTCGCGCGTGGCGCGGGCGCGGAGCGCCGGACGCACGCTGTCGCGGTACCGCACCACGAGCGCGAGCGCCCCGTCGGAGATGGGAATCAGTCGTTCCTTGCGCCCCTTGCCGAAGGCGCGCAGCAGCCGGTGTTCCTCGATCACGCTCGTGGTGCGGAGGTCGGTGACCTCGGCCACGCGGCAACCGGTGGCGTACAGCACGTGCAGGATGGCGCGATCGCGCAGTCCGAGGTCGCTGTCGTCGTTCGCCTGGTCCAGCAGGCGCTGCATGGAGGCGCGGCTCAGTGCCTTGGGCAACCGTTGTTCGAGCTTCGGGCCGAGCAGTCCCTCGGCTGCGTCCTCGGGGGCGACGCCTTCGGCGTGCAGGAACCGGTAGAAGCCGCGGATCGCCGCAGCCGCGCGGGCCACCGACGCCGGAGCGAGGTGGCGCTGCAGGTCGAGCAGGTGCCGGGAAAGGGCCTCCCGGTCGGGCAGTGACGCGGGATGGGCCTCCAGCAACCGCCCTAGGTCCCGCCGGTAGGCGGCCACGGTGTTGGGGGAGACCTGCAACTCGGCGCCGAGGTAGACGAGGAAGTCGGCGAGGAACTGCAGGGTGCGGCTGGGCGGGGCGTGTGGCATCTGCGGCGCGGGCGAGAGGCTAGCAACGGGGTAGCCGGGCCGTGCGACAAAGGTCCTTTTGGGTTCCGGGCCCCTGTTCACCTTGACTTCCGGTCCTCCCGTCGTAACTTCCCCGCCCCAATCGCCGGGCAGGTCCCGAGTGGACGAGTCTGGCGCGGCGCCTCCGGCGACGGGGCGCCGACCGCAGCTTCAAACGCTGGTTTGACAGGAAGTTATGCCCAAGCCCACGAAGCCCGAGTTGGCCAAGTACAAGGCCATCCTCAAGCACCAGCTCGCCAGCCTCCGCGGCGATGTCGGCTCCATGCGCGACGAGGCGCTGCGCGCCTCCGACCAGGATGCCTCGGTCGACCACCTCGCTGACCAGGGGACCGACAACTACGACCAGGCCTTCATGCTGGGCGTGATCGAGAACGAGGAGGAGACGATCCAGTTGATCGAGTCCGCCATCGACCGTATCGACGGCAACGGCGACTGGGATTTCGGCATGTGCCCGCTCTGCGTGGAGGATGCCGAGTCCCAGAAGAAGGTCGGCAAGGACGCGGGCAAGAAGGGCAAGGCCGGGAAGAACGCGAAGCCTGCGAAGCCCGTGAAGGTGAGCAAGACCAAGATCGATCCGTGGATCCCCAAGGCACGCCTCCAGTACCTGCCCTGGGCCCGCTACTGCGTGAAGCACCAGGAAGCGGAAGAGAGCGGGCGCGAGAGCGCGTGAGCGCCCCGCACGGCGCGGCCCCTGCGGCCGCAGCTCCCGGCGCCGTCGAGGACAAGGGGTGGCGGAGCCGCGCCCTCTTCTGGGGGCCCGTGCTGCCGCTCGTGGCCCTCGACCTCTGGTCGAAGGCCTGGGCCTTCGCGCGCCTCGACACGCTCTATCCCGGTGCTCCCGTGGCCGAGGAGAGCGTGTGGACCGGCTTCATCAGCTTCAGCCTGGTGAAGTGGACCAACACCGGCACCGTGTGGGGCCTCGGTCAGGGGATGACGATCCCCCTCATCGTGCTCCGCTGCTGCGCCCTCGTCCTGCTCGCCTGGTTCGCCCGGCGGACCCCGGTGACCAACCGGATCCAGTTGCTGGTGCTGGGCCTGATCCTCTCGGGCGCCATCGGCAACCTCTACGACAACTTCACCCAGCCCCAGCGGGCGGTGCGCGACTTCCTGCTGTTCTTCCACGGTCAGGGGGTCGATCGCATCGTCTTCCCGGCCTTCAACGTGGCGGATTCCTGCATCACGGTGGGTGCCATCGGCTTGTTCTTTTTGCTGCTGCGTGAAGATCGCGCCTCCGCCGCGCGCAAGCCGGCGGTATCCTGACCGGCCCGGTTGCGGCTCCTGCCGAACCGGTGCCGCGCCGTGCTGAACACCGCCCTCGGATCGCTCCGTCTCGACAATCCCGTCCTCAGCGCCTCCGGGACCTTCGGGTCCGGCTGGGAGGGGCGCGAGTTCGCCGATCTCTCGAAGGTGGGGGCGCTGGTCTCGAAGACCGTGACGCTGCTGCCCCGCGAGGGCAACCCGCCGCCCCGCATCCGCGAGACCGCCTCCGGGATGCTCAACTCCATCGGGCTCGAGAACAAGGGCGTCGACTACTTCGTCAGCGAGAGCCTGCCGAAGATGAAGAGCCTCGGCCCGAAGGTCGTGATCAACATCGGCGGCGAGTCGATCGAGGAGTTCGTGACGCTGGCCGAGCGGTTCACGCGGGCCGGGTGTGATGCGCTCGAGGTCAACCTGTCCTGCCCCAACGTGCAGGCCGGCAAGCTGTTCTTCTCCACGGACCCGCGGCTGACCGAGCAGGCCATCCGGGCGGTGAAGGCGGTCACGCCGCTGCCCGTCTTCGCCAAACTCTCGCCCAACGTCACCGACATCACGTTGATCGCCCGCGCTGCGGAGCAGGGCGGTGCCGACGGCATCACGGCCATCAACACGCTCATCGGCATGGCCGTCGACTGGCGGCGCCGCAAGCCGGTGCTCGGGCGCGTGATCGGCGGCTTGTCGGGGCCTGCAGTGAAGCCGGTGGCCCTGCGCATGGTGTACGAGGTCGCAAAGGTCGTGCGCGTGCCCATCATCGGGGTGGGCGGCGCCACGTGCGCCGAGGACGTGCTCGAGTTCCTCTGTGCCGGCGCGAGTGCGGTGCAGATCGGCACGGGCGTGTTCACCGATCCTGCGGTGCTCACGAACACCGTGGCCGAGTTGCGCACGCTGCTCGAGGAGCAGGGTGCGACGGTCGCAGACCTCTGCGGCGCGATCCCGCGCAGCATGGCGGCAGCCGCGGCTCCTGCTGGCTGCAGCGTGCAGGGTGCCGCGCGATGAGGCTCGCGGGGCTCACCAGCGAGATGCTCCGCACGGCGGTGACGCTCTACCAGGACCTTGCCTACGGCAGCGGCCGCCCGCGGCGCGGGCTCGAGATCCCGACCGACGCCAAGGCCGAGTCGCTGCTGGCGATGTTCCACAAGGAGACGGTGGAGCCGATCCCGGGTCACCCGTGCGTGCGCTACAGCCTGCGGCTCGGCAACCGCAACTACCCGTTCATGAAGCTGCTCCTGCAGGAGCACCTCGTCGCCGGCGAGTTCTTCTTCTCGGTCGACACCCACGACCAGATGGACATCAAGCCCGACTATCCCGACTACGAGGCATTCCTCGCGGTCCGGAAGTTCAACCGGGAGCTCAAGCGGGGCATCGAGGCGAGCCTCGAGGCCCATGGCCTCGACACCGCGGCGACCATCTGCAGGCTGCTCCAGGAGCGCAAGGGCGAGATGCCGGAGGCCTGCCGCGGCCTCGTGCTGGTGGTGGACGACGAGCCCGATCTCGCCGATGCCGTCGAGGTCCTGCTGCAGCGGCGCGGCTTCCGCACCGCCAAGGCCCCCGACGGGCTCGCCGGGCTGGTGGCCGCCGTCGCACTGTCGCCCGACCTGGTCGTGCTGGACTACGAGATGCCGGAACTCGACGGTCTCGAGGTGATCGCGCGTCTGCGGGCCAACCCGGCCACCCAGGGCATCCCCGTGATCCTGGCCAGCGCAGCGAAGGTCTCCATGGCGGACATCCGTCGTGCCGATGGATTCCTCGCCAAGCCGTTCCAGGAGAGCTTGCTCCACGACATGATCGATCGCGTGCTGCGCCACTCGAAGGAGGCCCGCGCATGAGCCTCGCGCCGTGCGCACCCGGCCACGAACGCGTGGTCCCCGCCCCGGGGGCCACCGCGCTCGGCCACCTCGCCATGGCCGCGGCCCTGTTGCTGCTGGTCATGCTCTGCGGGGCTCCTGCAGCATCACCCTCCGTCGTGTCGGTGCTGCCGGTGGCCTCGGCCTCGACCGAGACCCATCCTGCCGCGGTGCGGACGGCGCGCCGCGAGGCCCACGTCGCCGCGCGCGTGAGCCCTGCTTCCGAGCCCGCCCGCGGGGGAACCCTGCGCGCGCCGGTGGCCGCGCGGCACCGGCAGTTGCCGCCCATCCGGGCGCCCTGACGCCGAGCCCTGGGCGGGTGCGTCCCGCACAGGTTGGTTCGCCAGGGGGCCGGGAGCCTGCGCGGCAGGGTTCCAGGGCTCGTGACTCCGGTTGCAGCCGCACGCACGTCCGTCGAGGGTTTCCATGAAGTTCGACATCGGTTCCATCCCGTCCCGCATCGGCAAGGCGCTGCAGCGGGTGTTCGGTTCTGCCAACCAGCGCGCGCTCGCGCGCACGATCCCCGTCGTCAAGGCCGTGAACGAGAAGGCCAGCTGGGCCGCCGGCCTCGACCAGGATGCGATGAAGGCGCGGGTCCTGCACTGGCGCGGCCTCGTCCAGGAGGGCAAGGCCACGCTCGACGACGCGCTGCCCGAGGTCTTCGCGATGACGCGCGAGGCCGCGTCGCGCACGCTGGGCATCCGCCACTTCGACTCCCAGCTGATCGGTGGCGCCGTGCTGCACTCCGGCAAGATCGCCGAGATGGCCACCGGCGAGGGCAAGACGCTCGTGGCCACGCTGCCCGCGGCGCTCAACGCCGTGTCCGGCAACGGCGTCTACGTGGTCACGGTCAACGACTACCTGGCCAAGCGCGACCGCGACTGGATGGCCCCGGTGTTCGAGTACCTCGGCCTCACCGTCGGCGCGATCCAGTCGCAGATGCCGCCCCAGGCGCGCCATGCCGAGTACGCCTGCGACATCACCTACGGCACCGCCAACGAGTTCGGCTTCGACTACCTGCGCGACAACATGAAGTGGCGCACGGAGGACCAGGTCCAGAAGCGGCTCACCTACGCCATCGTCGACGAGGTCGACTCGATCCTCGTGGACGAGGCGCGCACGCCGCTCATCATCTCGGGCGAGGCCGAGGGCAGCACCGAGCGTTACCTGCAGGCCGACAAGATCGCGCGCCAGCTGGAGGAGGGTAAGCACTTCGAGGTGAAGCTCAAGGAGCAGCAGTGCCTGCTCACCGACGAGGGCATCGAGCGAGCCGAGAAGCTCGTGGGCGTCGACAGTTTCTACTCGAACCCGGCCAACATGGACTGGCCGCACCTGCTCGAGACCTCGCTGCGCGCGCACCACATCTACCAGAAGGACAAGCACTACGTCGTCGCCGCGCGCACCGGGCAGGACGGTTCGCAGCAGGGTGACCCCGAGGTCATCATCGTCGACGAGTTCACCGGCCGACTCATGCCCGGCCGTCGCTGGAGCGACGGTTTGCACCAGTCCGTCGAGGCCAAGGAGGGCATCCGCCTCCGCGAGGAGAACCGCACGCTCGCCACCATCACGCTGCAGAACTACTTCCGCATGTTCGCGAAGCTCGCGGGCATGACGGGCACGGCCATGACCGAGGCCGCCGAGTTCTCGCGCATCTACAACCTGGACGTGGTGGCGATCCCCACCAACCGTCCGATGGTCCGCAAGGACGAGAACGACCAGGTCTACCTCGACAGCGAGAGCAAGATCATGGCCATCGTCGAGGAGATCCGCGGCCACCACGCAAAGGGCCGGCCGGTGCTGCTCGGCACCACCTCGATCGCCAAGTCCGAGGCCATCAGTTCGGCGCTAACCAAGGCCTCGATCCCGCACGCGGTGCTCAACGCGAAGCAGCACCAGCGTGAGGCCGAGATCATCATGCAGGCTGGCCGTCTCGGCGCCGTCACGGTGGCGACCAACATGGCGGGACGCGGCACCGACATCGTCCTGGGCGGCAAGCCCGAGGCGCTGTGGCGCGACCAGCTGAAGCAACGCGGCCTGGACGCGGAGTCCGCCGAGGCGAAGCAACTGCTCGAGGAACTCAAGGAGCAGTGCCGCAAGGAGCACGATGCGATCCTCGCCCTGGGTGGCCTGTACGTGATCGGCACCGAGCGCCACGAGGCGCGCCGCATCGACAACCAGCTGCGCGGCCGCTGCGGGCGCCAGGGTGACCCGGGCCAGACCCGCTTCTTCCTCAGCTTCGACGACGACCTGATGAAGATCTTCGCCCGCGACTGGGTGAAGACGATGATGGAGAAGATGGGCCTGAAGCCCGGCGAGGTCATCGACAGCCCGATGGTGACCCGCGGCATCGGCCGCGCGCAGCGCAAGGTCGAGGCGCGCAACTTCGACATCCGCAAGCACCTCCTCGAGTACGACGAGGTGATGGACAAGCAGCGCAAGTTCATCTACGGCCAGCGCCAGGAGGCGCTGGAGTACAAGGGGCTGCGCGACAAGGCGCTCGGCATGTTCGAGGAGGTCCTCGATCCGGTCGTCGAACGCTGCGCCGGCGACAAGGACAAGCCGGTGGACTTCGCCGAGCTGCAGAAGTGGCTGCGCCACCGCTGCGGCGACGAGCTCGACCTC
>JBEATZ010000401.1:0-9996 GCA_041161695.1 Planctomycetota bacterium
CATCGAGGGCATGCCCGTGGACGCCGACCTCGAGGCAGCATTTGCGAGCCCGCAGGCCGCAGAGCGCCGGGCCGCGCTGCAGGTGCTTGCGGGACGGACGGCGTTCCAGCCGTGGGTCGACACGGCACTGCGGCTGCAGGAACGCGACCCGGATCCGCAGGTCCGGGCCCTCGCCCTCGCCCTCTTGACCCGCGCGCGCCACCAGCAGGCACTCGAACGCTCGGTGCGCATGCTGCGCGCGACAGATGCCGTCGAGCGGGCGCAGGCGGTGCGCACGCTGCTCCAGCTCGGTGGCGGTGCCGTGCGCAGCGCCGTCGAGTCCGCCATCCGCACCGAAGCCGATGCAACGCTTGCGACAGCCATGCTGCTGGCCCTGCGTGGCAGCCCGTCCGAAGCAATGGTCCGCTGGAGCCGGGAAGCCGCGCTGGATCCGCGCAAGGCACCGGACCTGCGCACTGCCTGCGCCCTCGTCGCGCTCGACGCCCATGCCGGCGAGATGGTGCCGGTGCTCACGGCAGGCCTGCAGGAGGGCAGCGAGTCCGTTGCCCGGGACGCAGCTGCAGCAGCACTGCGCCGGATCGACGACAGCCTCGACGTTGCAGCCCTCGCCCCGGCGTCGGCCGTGCACGCCGAGCGCACGGCCAGGGTGCTGGGCTCGCTGCTGCGGCAAGGCCATCCGCAGGCAGCGTCGCATGCGCTCCGACTGCTGGAGGATGCGGAGGCAGGGCCTGCGGTGCGCGCAGCGGTGCTCAGCGCAGTTCGTACGGCACTGCTGCCATGGCTCGACGCAACCAGCGGGCCGTTGCCGCTGCGGGCGGCCCTCGCGCCCTGATCCGCGTCAGAGGATGCGCTTGCCGAAGGCCGAGAGGACGAGCTCGGTTGCCACGATGCCGCTCTCGTTGCGCACGTCGAGGATCGGGTTGAGCTCGGTGATCTCGAGGCTGGTCATGCGCTGCGAGTCGGCCACGTGCTCCATCAGCAGGCTCGCCTCGCGCCAGCTGATGCCGCCCTTCACCGGCGTGCCGGTACCCGGCACGTCGCGCGGATCCATGGCATCGAGGTCGAACGAGACGTGGAAGCCGACGGTGCCCGCCGAGGCAAGCGCCACGGCATCCTGGATCACCGTGCGCATGCCCTTCTCGTCGACATCGCGCATGGTCCACACGTGGATGCCGCTGCGGCGCAGGTTGTCGCGCTCGAGGTCGTCGACCTCGCGGATGCCGATCAGGCACACGTTGGCGGGATCGACCTTCGGCCGGAACCCGCCCATGTCCACCAGCAGCGGATCCCCCATGCCCAGCAGTGCGGCAAGCGGCATCCCGTGGATGTTGCCCGAGGGCGTCGTCTCGGGCGTGTTCATGTCCGCGTGTGCGTCGACCCAGATCAAGCCGATGCGCTCGCCGCGGTTGCGGTGGTGTTCGGCCACGCCGCTCACGGTGCCGATCGCGATGCTGTGATCGCCGCCCAGCACGAGCGGCACCTCGCCTGCCTCCAGCGCGCGCCGGACGCGCAACCGCAGCCGGTTGCAGACGTGGTAGACGGCATCGAGGTAGCGCAGTTGCTCGGAGCCGTGGCCGCGCGACTCGGGTGCGGGAACGCCCACGTCGCCGTCGTCGCTCACCGTGTGGCCGAGGTGCTGCAGGCCGGAGGTCACGCCGGCGATGCGGATCGCGGACGGCCCCATGTCCACGCCACGGCGGCCGGCGCCGAGGTCCATCGGCACGCCCACGAGGCGCACGCTCTTGCGCGGCAACACCTGGCTCAGGTCGACGGGGCTGGGATTCGGCACAGGGCCATTATCGGCCATGGGCAAAGACCCCGTGCACGCCGAATGGCGCATCCGGGCAACCGTCCGTGGCAGCGAGGCTCCGGCCGCGCCGAAACCTCACATCATCGGCGTCGGCGCCATGGACTGCACGTTGGGGTCCATCGGGCCGAGGATCTTCTTGGTCACGTTGGACTCCACCATCGACCAGACCATCGAGGTCACCATGTAGACCATCAGGCCCGAGGCGTAGTTGTAGAGCATCACGCCGAACAGCACGGGCATGAAGCGCATGATCTGCTGCACCTGGCGCTGCTGCGGGTCGGTGGGCAGCGGCATCTGCAGCTGCATCACGAGGAACATGCCGATCCAGAGCAGCGGCAGCAGGTTGAGGTGCGGGAACCACTCCAGGCCGGTGTGGAACAACTGGTCGGGCTGGCTCAGGTCCTCGATCCAGAACGGGAACAGCGGCGCCTGACGCAGGTCGTAGGCGGTGCGCAGCGCACTGAAGAGCCCGAGGTAGATGGGCATGGTGGCGAAGATCGGCAAGCAGCCGCCGATCGGCGGCATCATCTTGTGCTCGCGCTGGAACGCGATCATCGCCTGCTGGTAGCCCTTCTGGTCGGCCTCGAACTCGGACTTGATCTTGTCGAGCTTGGGTTTGAGCACGGCCATGCGCGCGGCGTAGGCGCGCATCGACTTCTGCATGCGGAAGTTGAGCGGAGCGAGCGCGGCGCGCACCAGCACGGTGAGCATCATGATCGCCACGCCCCAGTTGCCGACGAGGTCGTGGAAGAAGCCGAGCAGCTTGAGCAGCATCGACGCCATGAAGCGTCCGCCGGGCACCACGATGCAGCACGGCGGCTCGAGGTCCACGCCCATGATGGGCTCGAAGCGCGCATGCTCCGGCTGCTCCGCGAACACCGTGTACGACTTGGGGCCGAGGTACATGCCGAAGCGGACGGCACTGGTGGCGCCGGGCTGGGGCACCGCCATGCGGAAGCCGTAGACCGGCTGGCCGACGCTGAAGGCATCCGTGGCGGTGAAGGTGTCCTTGCGCGACGGGACCGAGTCGACCTCGACCTTGTGCACCACCCTCGAGCTCGCGTCGTCGAGGGGATACAGGAATGCTGCGAAGAAGCGGTTGGTGCTGCCAGCGAAGCCGAGTTCCCTGCCATCGATGTCGAAGAGCACCTGGGTGGGACCCTGGATCGGCTTCACCACCGCCGGCGGCACCTCGGGCGTGGCGCCGATGGCCACGGCCGGGTTGCCGAACATCGAGGCCTCGGTCGGGTTGACGAGCACCGGACCGATCAGGTCGAGGAACGCCACGGCGTCCGGCAGGGCCTTGCTGCCGGACGGCAGCGACAGCTCGACCTCCAGCGCGAGTTCGCGATGGCTCGGACGATGGCGGTAGGTCTTGGCGAGGAGCAGGCCGTCCTTGCCCTCGATCGTGAAGCGCACCGCGTCGGGCAGTTGCTCGACGCTCCATGGGGCCGAGCCGATCGGGACCCCGAACAGGCCGGCACTGCGCGAGTCGAGCTGCAGGCGCATCGACAGGTTGGTGCCGCCGTAGACCAGCAACTGGTAGTCGCTGGGTTCGTGCTGCTCGCGCCGTGCGGCGTCGAGCGACACGTAGTGGTCGAGCATCTGCAGGCTGAAGATGCCGGCGCCGCGGCGGTCGAACTTGACGCGGAAGGAGCCGCGCGAACCCGGCGCCCCGAAGTCACGCACCACCACGGGATCCTCGGCAGCGGCGGCCACGGGAGCGGCGGGCGGAGCCTCGGTCGCGCCCTGGGGTGCGAGCGTCGCGGACAGGAGGCCGAACAGGAGCGAGTGCAGCATGGGTGGTCGGAGGGGTGCAGCGGGCTCAGCGACCCTCGGCAAGGCGGTCTGCGAGGTAGTCGGGCAGTTCGGGGATGGCGCGGATCTTGGCCATCGTCGCGCGATGGTCGTACTCGACGCGATGGAAGCGCACCGTGGTGCCGTCCCACGTGCAGAAGCTCGCGCGCGGGTCGCCGTCGCGCGGCTGCCCCACGGAGCCGATGTTCACGATCGCCCTGCCGGTGCCGGGGCGGTACTCGCTGCCGATGTCCTTGGGCGACAGGAAGCCGCCGGACTCGGGGTACACGCCGGGCACGTGGCTGTGGCCGACGAAGCAGAGCTTTGCGGCGCCGAAGAGCTCGAAGCAGCCGGCCATCTTGGCCTTGTCCTCGGCATCGCGCGGCACGAGGTATTCGCGCACCGGGTCGCGCGGCGACCCGTGCACCAGCAGCAGTTCCCCTTCCCGATGCTCCTTCTTCATGGCATCGAGGTAGGTCCACATGCGCATGTTCTCCTCGCGCGGGCGGTCCTTGCGGTTGAGCTGGTCGCGCGTCCAGTCGATGGCGGCGCGGGCGCGCGGGTTGAAGTCCGAGGCGTAGAACATCGCCCCGTGCTCGTGGTTGCCGAGCAGGGAGAACTCGGCGCGCGCCATCACCTGCAGCAGCGTCTCCCGGGGTTCGGGGCCGTAGCCGATGATGTCGCCGAGGCAGAGGATGCGCTTCACGCCCAGGCGGTCCGACTCCTGCAGGCAGGCCCCGAGGGCCTCGGTGTTGCTGTGGATGTCGGAAAGGAACGCGATCATGGCGATGAGGGCCGGAAAGGGTAGTGAGCGATCCCGGGCGGGAAAAGGCGCAATCCCGTATCTTGCTCCCCCCTCATGTCCAGCCCGTCCCACGAACCCGCCGAACCGATCTGGCTCGTGAGCGGCCCCACGGCCTCGGGCAAGTCCGCGCTCGCGCTCGAACTCGCGGAGCGCCACGGCCTCGAGATCCTGTCCATGGACTCGATGGCGGTCTACCGCCGCATGGACATCGGCACCGCCAAGCCCTCTGCCGCGGAGCGCGCGCGCGTACCCCACCACCTCGTCGACCTCGTGGAGCCACACGAGGAGTTCGACACCGCACGCTGGTGCCAGGCCGCGGCAGCCGCGCTCTCGGACATCCGCAGCCGCGGCCGCAAGCCGCTGTTCGTCGGGGGCACGCCGCTCTACCTGATGGCGTTCTTCAAGGGGCTCATGGACACGCCGCCGGCCAACATGGAACTGCGCGCCGCACTGGCGCAGCGCGAGCGGGAGTCGCCGGGGACGCTGCACGAGGAACTCTCGCTGAAGGACCCGGAAGCGGCCGCGCGCATCCACCGGCACGACGAGCGCAGGCTCGTGCGCGCACTGGAGGTGATCGCGGTGACGGGGAAGAGGATCAGCGAACAGCAGGACCACTTCGAGAACCCGAAGTGGCTGCGGCCGTGCCGCATCGTCGCCATCAACCGTTCTCGCGAGGACCTGCACGAGCGCGTGAAGGTGCGCACCCGCGCCATGCTCGCAGGCGGGCTCGTCGAGGAGGTGCGCGCGATCCTGCAGGCAGGCGGGTTCTCGCGCACCGCGGGCGCGGCCATCGGCTATGCCGAGTGCACCGACTGGCTGCGCGGCCGCTACAAGGACGAGACCGAGTTGCGCAACCGGATCCGCCGCAACACCCACAAACTGATCCGCAGGCAACTCACCTGGCTGCGCCGCCTGCGGGAGGTGCGGTGGCTGCCGCCCACCGCCACGGCCCCGGACCTCCACGCCGCCCTCGCCGCCGCCGACGGGTGACCGCGGCGAATCGGCGCTTGTGCCGGGCGTGCGGCCGTGCACGATCGCGCCTGCGAGACCGCGAACGATGACCGAAGCACAGCCCACCTGCCCGAACTCCCTCGTCGCCAAGGCCAAGGCGCTCGGGGTGGAACTCGCACCCGATGCCGCGGAGAGCCTGCTGCGCTACCTCGACGCGATGCTCGTGGTGAACGAGCACGTCAACCTCACCGCCATCCGCGACCGCGAGGCAGCCGTGGTGCTCCACGTCCTCGACAGCGTTGCCTTCGGCCTGCTGGGACTCCACCCGCGCAACATCCTCGACATCGGCACCGGCAACGGCTTCCCGGGCATCGGCGTGGCAGCACTGCACCCGCGCGCTTCGGTCCTGCTCATGGACCGGACCGGCAAGAAGATCCGCGCCATCGGCACCTGCCTCCTCACGGCGCGCATCGGCGGGATCGAGACGGCGCAGTTGGATGCTGCCCAGGCGCCCGGGCTCAAGAAGGAGTACCGGCGCGCCTTCGACCTCGTCACGGCCCGGGCCGTGGGCACCCCTGCGGCCATGGCCGAACTCGCCGTCCCCATGCTCGCGCCGGGCGGCCACCTGGTGCTCTGGCTGGATGCCGAGATCGAGACACCTGAGCGGTTGGAGAACCTGACGCTGGAGAAGGTCGTCACCTACCAGTTGCCGGAGCCGGCGGCGCGGACGCGGCGGCTGGCGAGCTACGTGCGGCGCGGCACCCGCTGATTCCGATCGCGGAGTTGTGGAAGCTGCTGGCCTTGCCCCGCAAGGACTTGCGTACGCCGTGCAACCTCTCCGCCCAGTTCCAAGCAACGTGCGACTGCGGTGGCCAGGAAGGGAATCCTGCCCGAAACCGCCCCTTTCCTGCCACTGGACTCCCAGACACCGGTCCCGCAACGGCACCTCGAGGTGCGCGGCGCGACCCTCCGCGACCGCGTTCCACAACTCCTCGATCTGTTCCGGGAAGCAAAAACGGCAACCACCGGCTGCTGCCGAAGGTTGCCGTCTGGGTCTCATCCAACCCGCCCCCGCAGCGACGCGGGTTCTGGACGGATGCGTCCGCCCCCGATCAGAGGGTGTTGACGCCGGGGATCTGGTCGACGAACGGAACCGCCGTCACGGTGTCGATCACGAAGCGACCGGTGTGGCGCAGCGTGCCGACGCGGGTGGGCTGGTTCACGTACGGGTCGTTGACGTCGTAGTTCCAGAAGTACTTGTCGACGAAGTTGGTGATGCGGGTCAGGCTGCGGCCGAAGGCATTGGCGCGGCCGGCGGTGCGGCGCTCGCGCTCACGCGAACGGACCTCGGACTCGAAGTCCGAATCCAGGGTGGCGATGTCGTCCACCGACACCGACTTGTTGGTGGAGCTGCAGGCAGCGAAGGGCAGCACCAGGAAGGAGAGAGACGCAACCAGGACGAGCTTGCGCATGGGATGCAGGGTAGGGGTCAGGGGACCGGGCCCGGGGAGAGAAACCCGGAGCGCGAGAAGCTACCGACCAAACCCCGCGCCGGCAAACAGGTTTTTCCGCTGCACAGCGGCACCGACCCGCAGCCTTGCGTAGGCTCGTCCGCCCCATGGCCCGACTGAGCTGCCCGCGCGGAACCGAAGACCTCCTGCCCGAGGCCCTGCCTGCCTACGAACACCTGTTCGGGGCCTTCCGGACGGTCATGCAGCAGCACGCCTACAAGGAGATCCGGACCCCCCTCTTCGAGGAAACCAGCCTGTTCGTACGGTCGCTGGGCGACCAGAGCGACGTGGTCGAGAAGGAGATGTTCACGGTCCGCCGCGGCGACACGGACGTGACCTTCCGGCCCGAGGGAACGGCCCCCGTGGTGCGCTCCTACCTGCAGCACAGCCTGGACAAGACCCGCCCCTTCCAGAAGTTCTGGTACGGCGGCCCGATGTTCCGCTTCGAGCGCCCCCAGGCCGGCCGGTCGCGCCAGTTCTACCAGCTCGGCGTCGAGGCCCTCGGCAGCTCCAGCATGCTGCTGGACGTGGAAGTGGTCCTGCTCGCCCACCGGGCGCTCGCCGCCATGGGCCTGAAGAACTACCGCGTCCACTGCAACAGCATCGGCGAGGGCGCCGACCGCGACGCGTTCCGCGAGGTGCTGCGCCAGTGGTTCGAGCCGAGAATGGCCGAACGCTGCGAGGACTGCCGCCGCCGGATCGAGCGCAACGTGTTCCGCATGCTCGACTGCAAGGTGCCGGGGTGCCAGCCCACCAACAAGGCCGCGCCCCAGTTCCTCGACCACCTCGGCCCCGCCAGCAAGGACCGCTTCGAGCAGACGATGGCCATGCTGCGCCAGCTGGAGGTGCCCGTGGTGCTCGACCCCGCGATCGTGCGCGGATTCGACTACTACACGCACCTCGTCTTCGAGGTGCGGTGCCCTGATCTCGGCGCACGCGACGCAGTCTGCGGCGGCGGCCGGTACGACAGCCTGATCCCCGGCATGGGCGGCCCCGCGCTCGGAGCGGTGGGCTTCGCGATCGGTGTCACGCCCACGCTGCTCGCACTGCAGATCCAGAAGCACCCGGCGCTCGAGCCCCGCCCGCCGCAACTCGACGTGTTCGTCGCACCCGTCGCAGACGAACAGCGCAACGCGGCCTTCGTGCTCGCGGACCGGCTGCGGCAGCAGGGCCTCTCCTGCGACACGGACTTCGAGGACAAGTCCCTCAAGGCGCTGTTCAAGTCCGCGGACAAGCGCGGTGTGCGCCTGATGGTCGTGCTCGGACCCGACGAGGTCGCGAACGGCACGGTGCAGGTGCGCGACCTCGCGAGGAGCCGCGATGCCACTCTGCCGGCGGACGACAGCCTTGCTGCCGCGCTGCGGCAGCTCCTCGCATCGTGACGGCGGCCGGCGGGAAGGGGATCGCCGTGTTCGGCGGCGCGTTCGACCCGCCCCACCGCACCCACGTGCGCATCGCCCGTGCCGCGCTCGAACAACTGCCCGTGGACGAGTTGCTGGTGGTGCCGGCAGGCGACCATCCGTGGAAGCTAGGCGCCACGGCCCCCGGCCCCGAGCGCCTCGAGTTGTGCCGCATCGCGTTCCGTGACCTGCGCGGCGTCCGGGTCGACGACCGGGAGGTCGCCCGCGGGGGCGCGTCGTTCACCGTCGACACCCTCGAGCAACTCGCGCACGACCACCGGGATCGCCCGCTCTGGCTGGTGATCGGTTCCGACAACGTGCCGACGTTCGAGAAGTGGCGGAACGCAGCGCGCATCCTCGAACTCGCGCACCTCGCGGTGTTCCCGCGCGAGGGCTGGCCGATCCCCACGGATGGTCCCATCCGGCCGGCACGCGTGCTGGCGGTGCAGCCCGATGCCGTGAACGCCACTGCGCTGCGCACGCGTCTCGCGAGCGGCGAGCGCGGGATCGCCGAACTCGACCCGCTCGTCGAACAGCGCCTGGTGGCGCAGCACCTGTACGGGACGTGATGCAGCACGCCTGGCTCGCAGCCCCGCTCGCGTGCGCCCTCGTGGGAACGGCCGTTCTCGCGCGCCATCGGTGGCCTGCGCTGGTGCCGCTCGACCGGCCGGACACCGGCAGGAAGGACCATGCCACGCCCATGCCGCTCGCAGGCCTCGCGCTGCTCCCCTTCCTCGCAGCAGCGGCACCCGACCGGGCCACGATGGCCGCCACCGCACTCGCATGTGCATGCGGGTTCCTCGACGACCGCGCCAAGTGGCACGGGCGCGGCATCGACTGGCGCCTCAAGGCAGCGCTGCTCGGCGCCACCTCGCTGATGACTGCACTCGCGACCGTCGGCAACCCTGCGGAGCGCCCCCTCGCCTTCGCGCTCGCCGCGCTGTTCGCCTTCGTGGTCACGAATGCCGTCAACTTCCTCGACTGCATGGATGGCGTCTGCCTGATGCTCTGCGCCACCATCCTGCTGCTCGTGGAGGGCACTGCATCTCCGTTCGCCCTCGCAGGCTTCGCGCTGGTGGGCGCACTGCCGTGGAACTGGCCGCGCCCGCGCATGTTCCTCGGCGACGCCGGTGCCCTCGCTGCCGGCACCCTGGTCGCGAGCGCCTGCCTGCACGGGACCGCATCTCCCGCCCACGTCGCGCTGCCCGCAATCGTCCCCCTCACCGACTTCGTCCAGGTGGTGGCCGTCCGCCTGACGGTGGGCCAGGCGCCGTGGGTCGGCGACAAGCGCCACCTGCCCCACCGCCTCGCCGCCATCGGGCTGCCGCGCGCACTCGTCCCCGTGGCCCTCGCGCTGAGCGCCGCGACCTTCTTGTTGCTCGCGTGACGCACGCCGCGAACCCGCAGGGCGTTGCCGGACCGGCGCCTGCGCCTAGCATGGGGACCTCGAGGTATCCCATGCGCACACGATCCATTCTCGCGCTGCCGTTGCTCGCCGCCCTCGCGGCGGTGCTCCCCGCGCAGCAGTCCAAGGTGATCCCGCAGGGCATGGACTTCGTCGAGGGACCGCTCGTCTACACCTACCCGTTCGGCCGCGCCGACGGCGCGATCCAGGTGCTCATCGACGCGGACCAACTCACGCTCGGGCAGGGCCTCATCCTCGGCATGCGGTTCCGGCCGAGCCAGGTGACGGGCACGCAGACGCAGGTCGCGCACACCAAG
>JBEATZ010000463.1:0-2701 GCA_041161695.1 Planctomycetota bacterium
GTCCACAGCAGCGTGCGCGGCAGGTTGGGGACCCAGCGCACGCCGCGCGGCCCGGTGGGCACGCCGCCGATGGGCACGGTTTCCTGCAGGGGCTGTTCGACCACGAGCTGCACCACTGCGCCGCTGCGGTCGAGCACCACCGTGCGCCGCGGGAAGCTGTTCACCGGCACGAGGTACGAGAACGGGCGCTCGACCGTGGACACCAGCAGGAGCGTGCCGTCTGGCGACGGCGTCGCACCCGCGATGCGCGCAGGCGCACCCACCTTGGTCACCGTGCCGGCGAGGTCGACGAGCGCGAGCTGTGTCGTCGCATGGAAGTCGAACAGCGCCGCATCGTGCTCGTCCTGCAGCAGGTCCTGGGCGGTGCGCACCTGTGCCTTGGTGCCGAGGTTCTCCTGCACCACCGGCCCCGCCGGGGCCTTGGGCGCTGCAGGCTCCTTGCCGCCCAGCGACAGCGTGCACAGCAGCGTGCGCTGGTCCGGCATCCAGCGCACCGGGTCGCCGAGCACGGCATTGAGGCGCACGTTCGGGACCAGCGTGGCCGACCGCTGCTGCACGTCGACCAGCCAGAGTTCGATACCGGTGTCCGTGGCGCGCGGCAGCGCGATGTGGGCACCGTCTGCGGACCACTCGGGCGCGAGCCAGTGGCCCTCGCCGAGCGGCAGCGTCCAGTTCGTGCCGTCGGCCAGCGCCTGCAGCACCACCTTCGTCGTGCGGGCACCGAGCTGCGGCCCCTGCACCAGCGGGTCGATGCGCAGGCCGGCCAGCTTGCGGTGCACGCGCGCCTGCACCTCGATCGAGGGCATGCCCTCGCGGTGCAGGTTCACGAGCCACGTGCGGCAGGGGCTCAGCCCGACCGAGGGCAGCGGCTCCGCGTCCACCAGCGAGGCGATGGGTTCGGGCGGGCGCTTCCAGCCGGACGCATCCTGCGCGTGGGCATGGGCGAGGACGAGGACGGAAGTCAGGACGCCGGACAGCAGTGCGGTGCGCATGGCGGTTCTCCGCCCGCGTTCTAAGGGTCTGCGGCGCCTGCCGCCAGCGCATCAGGCACGGCGATCGCGGATCCGGGCGAGCGTGTCGCGGTGCTTCTGGGCGAACGCATCCTCGAAGTCCACGCCGTCCTCGAAGTCGAGCCGCGAGTCGCTCTCGCGGCGGCTGAGGAGTTCGGCATCGATCAGGTTGAAGACGATGTCCCCGAAGTCCTGTGATCCGTGCACGCCCCAACTGCGGAACACCAGCGTGGCAAGCGGGCCGAACTGCTCGGCCGCGTGGTCGCGCAGGCCCTCCAGCAGTTCGCGCGCCCCCACGTGCCGGTCCTCGCCGGTGAGCGCATCGCGCCCCAGCTTGGCCATCGTGTGGTCGAGACCGTCCAGCACGAAGAAGTACGCGTTGCGGGAGTACCGGCGGTCGCGGGTCTGGACCTCGAGGATCTTCTCCTCGAGCAGGTCGTGTTCGGCAGTGGTGGACATGGTGGAAGGGGTGCCCCGGGACCCATGGGTACCCGCGAGCCTTAGCGGGCCTTCATGGAGGCCCCCCTGCTATCGGCTCCACCGCCGCGGTCCTTGAGGGCGTCCGGCGCGGCCGGATCCGCGCAACCTCAGCCCCAGACGGCCCGTGCGCGCAGCAGCATGCCGCAGAGCGCCTGGTCGGCAGGGATGTGGACGTCGAGGTCCCTGCCGGCATCGAGGGCGCATTCCAGCAGGCTCGCCCAGGGCTCGGCAGCACCGCCTCCCCCCGCCGCGATCGCATCCCGCATCTGCTGTTGCACCACCGCCCGGAAGACCGCGAGGAACCCCCTTGCGGCCGCGGCAGCGTCCTTGCCGCTGTCGGCCCCCTCGAGGGCCTTGCGGGCGGCCTCGATGGGTTTCATCGCCCGGCCGGCGTCCAGCAGGCCCGTGGCGAGGTCGTGGTGCGCCGCAGCCTGGGGCGTGCACAGGTCGAGGGCGAAGCCGAGGCTGCCGTGAGCCAACTGGACGGCGCGCTCGTGCAGCCTCCCCTGGTCGGGCGCCCGCCGGCGCAGTTCCAGCAGCAGCATGGCATCGTCGAGGGGTCGCAGGCGCACGCGCTGCACGCGCGACAGCACGGTCGGCGGCATGCCCTCCGGGTGCGAGGTCGCGAGCAGCAGCCAGGTGGCCTGACCGGGCTCCTCGAGGGTCTTGAGCAGGGCGTTGTGGCCTTCCACGTTGAGCCGGTCCGCAGGGTCGATCTGCAGCACGCGGGCGCCGCCCTCGACGGGGCGCAGCATCAGGGCGTCGATGCTCTCGCGCACGAGGCCGATGGGGATGTCGTGCTTCTCCTCGGGCAGCGTGAGCAGGTGCACGTCTGGATGCTGGCGGCGCGCAATGCGCCGGCACGTGCGGCACATGCCGCAGGGACCGTCCGCGTCGAGGTCGGACGGGCACAGCAAGGCCGCGGTGAGCCAGCCGAGTGCGGTGGTCTTGCCGGCGCCTGGGGCTCCCTCCACCAGCACGGCGTGCGGCAGCTTGCCGCCGCGTGCGAGCCGCAGCAGGCGCTGCAGTTCGAGCCCCTGCCCCATGGGCGTCACCAGGCTGGTGGACGCAGCCACGCTCACGCGAGCAACCGCTCCACCCGGCGCGCGAGGTCCTGGTGCACGCTCTCGGCCCCGTGGCTCGCATCCAGCACCTGGCAGCTGCCGTCGGTGCGCGCGTAGTCGAGATAGGCATCCCGCACGGCCTTGTGG
>JBEATZ010000468.1:0-2842 GCA_041161695.1 Planctomycetota bacterium
TCCCCACCCCGTTCGATGCCCCCAAGGGCCCGCAGGTGGGGGATCTCGAGGGCGTCGACGAGTTCCTCGGCGGTGACCGCGGCCCGCGCCGCGATCGCGGCGGGGATCGCGGTGGCGATCGTGGCGGCCCTCGCGGCCGCGGCCCGCGCCGCTGAGCCGGCCCTTCCCACCGGCCACGTGGCGCATTCCGCCGCGTGGCCAGGTTGGGACGAGGGTTGCGGGAAGCAGGCGCTAGACTCCCGCGTCCAAGGTCGGTGATTCCGCCGGACCGCGCCTGCCTGATGACCCGCACACCCGAACCGCAGCGAGGCGTTGCCCTCGTCCTGACGCTGATCTTCGCGATCCTGCTCTATGTGCTGATCGCGGAGCTGGTCGTGTCCGGTCGCATGGTGCGCCTCACGGGCGAGAACGACGCGTTGCTCGCCCGCATGCGCAACCACATGGACTACACGCTGTTCGAGGTCCAGGAACAGTTGCTGGAGGACCTGGCGGGGGCTGCGGCCGCCGAGGAGACCGGTGCGGCGGGCGGTGCACCGCCTGCGACCGGGCTGCCCGGCATGGGAGCCGGAGCCGGTGGGGGCGCCGAGGAGGAGCAGACCGATCCGGCTTCCGGGGTCGACAGCAGCCGCGATGCGTGGTTCCAGCCCACGGCCCATGCAGACAACGACTTGACCACCTACGTGTGGGTCGAGGACGAGAACCGCAAGTTCAACCTCTTCGCCATCTTCAGTCCCGAGGAGGAGTTCGCGAAGCAGTCGCGGGAGCGGCTCGTCCGGCTCATCGACGTGCTGCGCGAGGACACCGAGTACGACGTGTCTGCGAGCGATGCCGAGCGCATCGTGCGCGAACTGGAGGAGTGGGCGAAGCGCCCCGGCTCCGACATGGTGCCGCGGCCGCCGCTCAAGACCGAGGACGAGAAGGACCGCGACCTCGTGTTGCCGCTCCACCTCGATGAGTTGCTCATGCTGCCGTCGGTGACCGAGGACCTGTACCACGACAAGGTGCTCGACGGCCGGGTGATCCTCGGCCTCGAGTCCGTGCTCACGGTGTGGACCTCACTGGGTCCGGATCCGGGCGATCCGCGCAAGATGGAGCAGCAGCGCCTCAACGAGCAGTCACGCGGTGCTGCTGCCGGGGGGTCGCAGGCGGGTGCCCAGAACCCGCAGGCGCAGGCGCCGCAGCAGGGCGCCACGGGCCAGCAGAACGGTGCCAACGCCAACAACCCGCCGCCACAGCCGGAGGGGGAGGGCATCCGCATCAACCTCAACACCGCGCCCGGCCCCGTGCTGCGCTGCCTGTTCGATCCCGGCAAGGTCCCTGACTCGGTGATCGATGCCATCCTGCGCTACCGGAACGAGGTGGACGAGGAGGCCATGGCGAAGGAAGAGGAGGAGACTGGCGAGACCGCCTACGACTACGGCGAACTGCAACTGGGTGAGAACGTCCAGCGGCGTTTCTTCACCGCGGTCGCCGACCTCGAGAAGGTGCCGGAGTTCGCCAACCTGCCCGATCCGGAGCTCAAGGCAGAGTTCCAGCGGCTGTGCACCACCAAGTCCGACGTCTTCTCCATCCACATGGCGGCCATGTTCCGCCGCAACGAGGAGAACCGTGTGTTCGTCCTGCGGCGCAGCCGCTCCGTCGTGCAGCGCCGCGACGACGGCGACAGCGGCGTGCTCTATCCGCTCATCCTGCAGGAGGAGCGCCACGGCCTCCGCGTGGTGCCCGTCGACCTCCAGGAAGAGGTGATCGACCTGCGCAACACCTACCAGGCCATGGACCAGTTCGCGCAGGAGGAACGGGCCTGGAACCCGTTCCTGATCGACTTCTACCTGCCGCAGTACCAGCGGGATGAGTTTTATTTAAAGCGCTGAGTCAGATCGCGGAGTTGTGGAAGCCCGCGACCGGCGCTGACCCCGGTGCACAGGACTCCAGCCGCATGCACGTTGTCGTGCGCGGCGAGGAGTTCGCTTGGACCTCAGCAAGTTCTGCCCGCCCCGTTGTCCCAACCGCAGGTGTGAGAACCACCTGGAGCCAAAGGGCCGGTTCTGGCACCGCCACGGCGCCTACGCCGTCGCCTGCCGCGACCACCTGATCCCGCGGTACCGCTGCCGCAGCTGCCGCAAGACCTTCGGCTACCAGACCTTCCGCTCGGACTACCACGACCAGCGACCCGACCTGAACCCCAAGCTGGTCCAGGCCGCCACCAGCGGCGTCAGCCTGCGCCGCTTCAGCCTCGAGCACTGCGTCACCATCTCGGCCGTGCAGCGCAAGTTCCGCAAGCTCGGTGGCAACGCAGCCTGCCTGCAGCAGAACCTCGTGCCGCGGTTCCCGAGCGGCCGCACCGTGGTCATGGACGAACTGGAGACCTTCGAGACCGACAGCATCCAGACGCTCACCGTCCCGGTGATCGTCGACCAGCGCAGCGGGTTGATCGTCGAGCACGACGTGGCGCCGATCCGCAGGCTGGCGCGCAAGGGCAGTCCACGGCGGCGCAAACAGGACGCCCACGAGCGCAAGCACGGCAAGCGCAAGGACCTGAGTCGGGCGGCGATGCGCGGCGTACTGCAGCGTTTTGCCGACCGGCTACAGGGCGGGAACGCCGTGCTGCTCACCGACGAGAAGGAGATGTACGCGGCGCTGGTGAAGAAGGTGTTCGGGGATCGGATCGAACACCGCACGACGCCGGGCACCGCCAGGCGCGACGAGTTCAATCCACTGTTCCCCATCAACCACACGTTTGCGCGGCTGCGCGACATCGGCTCACGGCTGCACCGACGCAGCTGGTGCGTGAGCAAGAAGGGCCAGTACCTGAAGACGCAGTTGGCGCTGCTGCAGGTCTACC
>JBEATZ010000456.1:0-7937 GCA_041161695.1 Planctomycetota bacterium
GCCGGAAGCACCTGCTGGGCTCCAACTGACCGGCGCTGGCCCGCTGCGCTGCGTCCGCTAACGTCTCCGCCCCGTGCGGGACTTCGACGTGATCGTGGTGGGCGGCGGCCATGCCGGCTCCGAGGCAGCGCTCGCGAGCGCACGCATGGGGCGTGCCACGGCCATGGTGGTGCTGGATCCCGCCGCGATCGGTCGCATGAGCTGCAATCCGGCCATCGGCGGCATCGCCAAGGGCCAGCTGGTGCGCGAGGTGGATGCGCTCGGCGGGGCCATGGGTCTCGCCACCGACGAGACGGGCATCCAGTTCCGCATGCTCAACACGAGCAAGGGGCCTGCCGTGCGCTCGCCGCGCGCGCAGTGCGATCGCGAGGCCTACAACGGCGCGATGGTGCGCCGCGTGCTGGCGCAGCCCCGCCTCACGGTCGTCGCAGGCGAGGCCGTTGCGCTCGAGACCGTGGCCGACGATGCGCACGGCGGCCATGCGATCCGCGGGGTGCGGCTCGCCGACGGCACGATGCTGCACGCACCTGCGGTCGTGCTCACCACCGGCACCTTTCTCGCGGGCCGGTTGTTCGCGGGCGAGTGGGAGGCCGACGGCGGCAGGCACGGCGAGCGCGCCGCATCCCGCATCAGCTCGAGCCTGCGGGCACTGGGGCTGCGGCTCGGCCGCCACAAGACGGGTACGCCGCCGCGCCTGCACCGCGACTCGATCCGCTTCGACCAGCTGGTCGAGCAGCACGGGGACGAGCAGCCCGTGCCCTTCTCGTTCCGCACCAGCCGGCTCGACGTCGTGCAGCAGAGCTGCTGGATCACCCGCACCACCGAGGCGACGCACGCGATCATCCGCGCGGCTGCGCACCGGTCGCCCATGTACCAGGGCCGCATCCAGGGCGTGGGCCCGCGCTACTGCCCGTCGGTCGAGGACAAGGTGATGCGGTTCGCGGACCAGCCGAGCCACCAGGTGTTCCTCGAACCCGAGGGCGCGAACTCGCCCGAGGTGTACCCGAACGGCATCAGCACCAGCCTGCCCGAGGACGTGCAGCTCGCGTTCCTGCGCACGATCCCCGGCCTCGAGGACGTGGTGGTGCTGCGGCCGGGCTATGCGGTGGAGTACGACCACCTGGTCACCGACCAGTTGCGCGGCGACCTGCAGGTGGCAGGCGTGCGCGGCTTGTTCGCCGCCGGCCAGGTCAACGGCACGAGCGGCTACGAGGAGGCCGCGGGCCAGGGCCTCGTTGCCGGTGCCAACGCGGCGCTCTTCGTGCGCGGCGAGGGACCGTTCGTGCTCGATCGCGCGACGGCCTACCTCGGCGTGATGGTCGACGACCTGTGCCGCGTGAACCCGTCCGAGCCCTATCGCATGTTCACGAGCCGGGCCGAGTACCGGTTGCTGCTGCGCAGCGACAACGCCGACCGGAGGCTCACGCCCATCGGGCGCTCACTCGGTCTCGTCGACGAGGCTGCGGCAGCCGCAGTCGAATCGAAGGAGCGTCGCATCCAGGCGGCGCGCAGTCTGCTCGACCTCGAGCGCCGCGAGGGGCGCACGCTGTGCGAGTGGCTGCGCCGGCCCGAGGTCACCGTGGGGCAGCTCTGCGGCTGGAGTGGTGTGCTCTCTCACATGGCGCTGGGGCCCGACGAGCTCTCGGAACTCGAGGCCGAGGTGAAGTACGAGGGCTACGTGTCGCGCCAGGCCATGGAGGTCGAGAGGCTGCGCCGCATGGAGGGAACGAAGCTGCCTGCAGCATTCGACTACCGTGCCGTGCCCGGGCTGTCGGCCGAGGCTCGCGCGCGGCTGGAGCAGCGCCGTCCGCTCACGCTGGGCGAGGCATCGCGCGTTCCCGGTGTGCGCCAGGCCGACCTGCAACTGCTGCTCGTGCTGCTGCGCCGCGAGCGCGCGGCAGCCTCGGGGACCTGAGCTCCGTCACATCTGCAGTACGGCGCGGACCAGTTCCTCGGTCGAGGCAGCGGCATCGCGGGTGCGCGCCTTCTCGACCTTCTCCTTGGCCTCCTTCTCGGAGTAGCCGAGGGTGAGCAGCGCGGCGATGGCGTCCGCAGAGGACTGTGGCACGAGTTCGACGGTCGCCGTCGAACGGTCTGCGCCGAGGTCGAGCTTCTGCATCACCTCGCGCAGTTCGAGGCACAACCGCTCGGCGGTCTTCTGGCCGATGCCCTTCACCTTGCGCAGGGCAGCGACGTCGCCGCGGGCGAGGATGCCCACGAGGTCGTTGGGCGCGTGCACGCTGAGGAGCGACAGCGCGGTGGTGGGTCCCACGCCGGACACGTTGAGCACGCGCTTCGCGAGGTCGCGCTCGCTGCGGGTCGAGAAACCCAGCAAGGTGGGCATGCCGTCGACCACGTGCAGGATCGTGTGCAGCGTGTGCTGCCGGCCCACCGGCAACGCGTTGGCGGCGTTGACCGGGACCTTGAGCTCGTAGCCGATCCCGTTCACGCGCAGCACCACGCGCGTGCCCATGGTCTCGCACACTTCGCCGACGAGGTGGTCGTACATGCGTGGGAGTGGAGCGGCACGCGCGCGGCGACTCAAGGGTGCTGGGCAAGTCCCGGCCACGCACGGACCATCGGTGCAGGATGGTGGTGGCGGGCCGCGTGTCCGGCGCATCGTGCACCGCATTTCGCCACGAGCCGTTCCAGGACCTGCGTGCCTGCGGGTAAAGGATGCACATGACCCGCAGCCTGCGGATCCTGTTCACGGGCGACTTCGACCCCGACTACAACCGCACGCGCATCCTGCGCGCGGGGCTCGCGGACCTCGGCCATCGCATCGCGGACCTGCCCGTGCAGCGCAGGTCGCGCGCCGTGCGCCGCGAACTCTTCGCGCGCTCGCGCGACTGCGACGTGCTCTTCCTGCCCCCGTTCACGCACCGCGAGGTCGGGTTCGTGCGCAAGGCCGTGCCCGACCGGCCGCTGCTCTTCGACCCGCTCATCTCACGCCACATGACCAAGGTCACGGACTACCGCAGTGCGGTGCCGTGGGGGATCTCGGCGCTGCGCAACCACTTCCGCGACCTCTGGTCGCTGCGAGCCGCCGACTTCGTGGTGACGGACACGGACGCGCACCGCCAGTGGTTCCACGCGCGGTACCGCATCCCGCTCGAGCGCATGGCCGTGGTGCCGATCGGCAACGACTTCCGCGAGTTCCACCCGCCGGGCGTGCCGCGTGCCGCGTCCGCCCCGTTCGTGGTGGGCTTCTACGGCGGGTTCATCCCGCTGCAGGGCACGACCGCGATCCTCGAGGCCGCGCGCCTGCTGCTGCCGCGCACCGACATCCGCTTCGTGCTCGCAGGAACCGGGCATGAGTACGAACTGGCGAAGGCAACCGTTGCGCGCGACCGCCTCGTGAACGTGACGCTTCCCGGCTACGTGCCCTACGACCGGCTGTGCGATGCCATCCACGGGTTCGACCTCGCGCTGGGCATCTTCGGCACCACGCCCAAGAGCGCGCTCGTGGTGCCCAACAAGGTCTTCCACTACCTCGCCTGCGCACGGCCGGTCGTCACGCGCGACTCACCGGCGATGCGCGAGCTCTTCGTCCACGACGAGCACCTGTGGCTCGTCCCGCCCGATGCGCGTGCGCTGGCACAGGCGATCGAGCAACTCGTCGCCGAGCCCGGTCGTTGCGCGCGCCTCGCCTCGGCAGGCCACGACCGCGTCGCCCGCGACTTCGACCACGTGGCGATCGGTCGCATGCTGGTTGCGTGCTTCGAGCGGGCGATTGCCTGCCACGGCCGGCGCTGACCGGCGGGGCCGAAACGCAGCGCGCCGCACCGGCAGCAAGGCCGGTGCGGCGCGCGTTGAGGACGAGCGGAGCGATCAGCCGCGCAGCGAGAGGCCGAGCTCGTCGAGCTTGGTCTTGATCTCGTTGAGCGAGGTCTGGCCGAAGTTCGGACAGGCCAGCAGTTCCGCCTCGGTCTTGGCGGCAAGGTCGCCGATGGTGCGGATCTTGAGGAGGTCCACGATGCGGCGGCTGCGGACCGACAGGTCAAGTTCGCTGATCGGGCGGCGTGCCGGATCCGCGCTCTGCGGATCGGGCAGTTCCTCGGTCACGGCGACCGGCTCTGCCTGCTCGCCGAGGTCCTTGCTCATGAGCTCGTCGGCGGTCATGCCGAGGCGGAGGCCCTTGTTCTTGAGGATCTCCTTGATCTCCTGCAGCGAGGTCTCGCCGAAGTTCTTGTAGCTCAGCAGCTCGGCCTCGGTCTTCTTCACGAGGTCGCCGAGCGTGCGGATGTTCATCTTGGCGAGGCAGTTCCTGCTGCGCACCGACAGCTCGAAGTCGTTGATCGGCGTGCGGAGGATCTTGTTGCGCTTGTCCTCGCGGCGCTCCTGGTCCTCGTCGTAGTACATGTTGAGGGCCGCGGCGGCATCGCGACGGTAGAGGCGCGCGCGAGCGTTCATGGGGTCGGCCTGCAGCGCGAGGTCGAAGCACTGCATCGCGCGGCGGTAGTTGCCCATGTCCTCGTAGAGGATGCCGAGGTTCATCA
Organism: Planctomycetota bacterium; assembly: GCA_041161695.1. Lineage (GTDB taxonomy): Bacteria > Planctomycetota > UBA1135 > UBA1135 > UBA2386 > JBEATZ01. Next base: position 4,500 of record JBEATZ010000456.1, read on the forward strand.
CGATGGCGGCGTTGACGGGCGGCGACATGAGCGCGCGCTCGTACAGTTCGCGCGCCTCCTCGTCCTCGCCGCGCTGGTCGACGGCCAGCGCGAGGTGGAAGAGGGCGTGCTTGTGGGACGGATTCGCGGAGAGGACCTCGTCGTAGATGGCGATGGCGCCCTCGATGTCGCGCGCGAGTTCCTTCACGCGGCCCTCGAAGTAACGGCGGTCCTGGGCCGGCAGCACGTTGCCGCAGGCCTTGAGCTGGGCTGCGAGTTCCTCGGCGTTGCCGCGTGCGTCGACGATGGCGAGCCAGGTGGCTGCCTGCGACGGGTCCGTGGACTTCACCGTCAGCACCTTGGTGGCGTCGTCGAGGCGACCGAGTGCGAGGTAGCTGCGCGCGAGGCAGTCTGCGACCGCAGGGTTCGCCTTGTGCTCGGCGAGCAGTTCGATGGCCTCGGCATGGCGGCCGAGGACCCAGAGGGCGAGGCCGCGGTGGAGGCCGCGCGCCATCGGGCTGCCGAGCCAGTCGCGCAGGGACTCGAGCTGGCGCACGCTCTGGAAGCTTGCCCTGCGGAAGGCATCCACCTTGGCGGCATTGAGGTCGCCGCTCAGCAGGGTCATGGGATCGACCTTGGTATCGTGCATCTGGGCCAACTGTTCGGTCATCGGGGCTCCTCGGGCATGCGACGGCGCGGCTGCAAGGGGACTTGCAGCGGCAGCGGTCGCCAAATGGGGGCGAGCAAGCTAGGGGACCGGTCCCCGTGGGTCAAGCGCGCCGCGGGCTTGCCACGGCTGCCCGGTAGATCCCGGCCAGCTGGGACGCCATGGCCGCGAAGCTGCGCGCCTGCCCCCGCGCCTGCCGGGCCATGCGGCGGGTGGCGGCGCGATCCGCCGCAAGGGCGCCGATCGCCTCGGCCCAGGCGGCCACGTCCCCCGGCGGCAGCACCCGGCCGCCGATGCCGTCTGCGACGGCATCCTGCAGGCCGCCCACGCGGCTCACGAGGATCGGGCGACCTGCCGCGAGGGCTTCGCGCACCGTCAGGCCGAACGCCTCGTGCCACAGGGCCGGGGCGCACGCCACGTCCATGTCCGCGAGGATGCGGGGCAGGTCGGCGGCACCGTAGGGGCCGTGGTAGTGCACCGGGTCGCCGGGCTGCAGCGAGCCGAACACCCGGGTGAGGTAGCCGGCATCCCCGTGGTAGGGAACGGCATTCCCGTGGACGTCGAGGCGCACGGTGCCGCGCGGCTGCCGCTGCACCGCCTGCACGAGCACGGCGAGGCCCTTGCTGGGCAGCAGCGTGCCGAGGTAGCCGAGGCGCAGCGGACCGGGGCCGCATGCGGGATCCGGCAGAGCCGCGAGTGCGTGCGTGTCGACGCCGTTCTCGACCACGTGCACGCGCGAGGGGTCGACGCCCAACTGCGCGAAGGGCGGCAGCGCCCGGGCCGAGGGCACCACGAGCGCAGCGGGCTGGCGCAGCAGCCGCGCGGCGCGCTCGTGCAGGCGCCGGGCCTGGTGCTCGCCGCTGCCGGGCGCGACCCAGTGGGGGAACGTCTCCTCGAGGCACGGTCCGCAGCGGCCCGGAACGAGGTCGTCACAGCGCGACTCGTGGCGATGGAACATCTGGCCGCGCGGACACGGCAGCCAGTAGTCGTGCAGGGTCATCACCGTGGGGATCCCTGCGGCCGCGAGCCGGTCGAGCAGCCCCGTGGACATGCCGGTGAGGTGGTGGACGTGGGCCACGTCGAAGTGCTCGCCGCGCGCGGCAGAGGCCCGCAGGAACGCATCGAAGGCCGCGTCGAGTTCCGGCACTTCGTAGAGGTCGTCGAGACCGCGCAGGCCTTCCCAGCGGTAGGCAACCCGCGTGATGCGGGGCCCCGCCTCGCGCTCCACGCGGTGGGAGCCCTGCGGCAGGCCGGCGAGGGTGTCGCGCGCGTACACATGCACCGTGTCGCCCTGTTCGGCGAGCGCCCGGGCGAGGCCGTCCACGTGCTGCTCGACGCCGCCGACGCTCCCGGGCGGCAAGGCATGGCAGAGGAGGAGCACGTGCATGGGCACACCATCGGCGGTCGGAGCGGTCGCCCGCAAGCCCTCGGTGCAGGTCCCTGCTTCCGGGCATCCGGTTGCGGTGGAAAGATCGATGAGAACGCTGTTGCGCAACGATTTGCGTCCGCTAGCATCCGGCCGGTTCGAGCGGCGGTTCGCGAAAGCAGGTCAGGCCTTTCCACAGCCGTTGTTCGAAGTTTTCCACAGATACGGCGGGCGTTCTTCCCATGCAGGCGGGCGTCCAGGAGGGGTTCGAGTGGATCGGATTCTGATTCGTGGTGGCCGGGGTCTCACCGGCAATCTCCCTGTCTCGGGCAGCAAGAACGCAACGCTGCCCATCCTGGCCGCAGTCCTCCTCGTGGACGGGCCGGTGGTCCTGCGCAACGTTCCTCGCCTGACCGACGTGGAAACGATGCTGCGCATCCTCGAGCAGCTCGGGGTCGCCACCAACTGGCGTCCCGACGGTGCGCTCGAACTCGAGGTGAAGGACAAGACCGTCTACCAGGCTCCCTATGACCTTGTGCGCAAGATGCGCGCGAGCTTCGTGGTGCTGGGCCCGCTCTGGGTGCGCCGTGGCGTCGCCAAGGTCAGCTACCCGGGCGGCTGCGTGTTCGGCCACCGCCCCGTGGACCTGCACCTCAAGGGCATGCGCGACCTCGGTGGCGACATCTCCTTCGAGGGCGGCAACGTCATCGTCGCCGGCAGGGCGAAGGGCGGCGTGACCTTCCTCGGCGGCAACTATGGATCGACGGTGCTGGGCACCGCCAACGTGGTGATGGCTGCCGTGCTCGCACAGGGCACGACCTACATCGAGTACGCAGCGCTGGAGCCCGAGGTCCAGGACCTCTGCAAGTTCCTCAACGCCTGCGGTGCGCGCATCAAGGGCATCGGCAGCCACCTCCTCGAGATCGAGGGCGTGGACATGCTGCACGGTTGCGAGTGGTCGATCATCCCCGACCGCATCGAGGCCGGCACGTTCCTCTGCGGCGCGATCATGACCAACAGCCCGGTCACGGTGACCGGCGTGGAGCCCATGCACCTCCTCGCGATGCTCGACCGCCTGCGCGCGGCCGGCGCCAACCTCGAGGTCGGCAAGGACTTCATCCGCAACATCCCGACGGCCTCGGGCCGCCTCAAGGCCGTCGACATCACGACGATGCCGCACCCGGGCTTCCCCACGGACCTGCAGGCGCAGTTCATGGCGCTGATGGCACGTGCCGAGGGCGTGTCGGTCATCACCGAGAAGGTCTACCCCGAGCGCTTCATCCACGCCTCCGAGCTGCAGCGCCTCGGCGCGCGCATCCGCCGCGAGGGCCCCAGCGCGATCATCGAGGGCACCGAGGAACTGCAGGGTGCGCCCGTCATGGCGGCGGACCTGCGCGCCTCGGCGAGCCTCGTGCTCGCGGGTCTC
>JBEATZ010000460.1:0-5233 GCA_041161695.1 Planctomycetota bacterium
CTGAAGGTGCTGGCAAGCGGACCCGATGCGGTCACGCACGTAGCGCCCGTGGCTGCCTGCGGCGGGTCGGGCCACAGGCAGCGGAGGCACGGCGTCGTGCGCGGCAGCACCGCCATGGCCGCGCCCTCGGTGCCCACCGCACCGCCGTAGACCCACGGGATCCCGTGGCGCAGGGCGTGGTCGTTGATCAGGTACCGCGTGGGGAAGTTGTCGGTGCCGTCCAGGATCAGGTCCGGATGGCGGGGGAGCCCGTCGAGGAACGGGCGGGTGCAGTCCGCCACCATCGGCACGGCGCGGCACTCCCCGTTGAGTTCGGCGATCCGCCGGGCCGCAGCCACGGCCTTGGGCGTGCCGGCTGCCGCATCCGCCTCGGAGAACAAATGCTGGCGTTGCAGGTTGCTCCACTCCACGACGTCGCGGTCGCAGAGCCAGAGGGTGCCCACGCCGGCGCGGGCGAGGGTCTCTGCCGTGTGGGTGCCGAGGGCACCCGTGCCCACGATCAACACCGTGGACCGGGCCAGCCGCAGCTGGCCCTCGGGGCCGATGCCGTCGACGCGGACCTGGCGGGAATAACGGCCGGTGTCCACGTCGGGCCACCGAAGGGCCTCAGCCCTTCGTGTAGTAGTCCTTGCCCTTCTGGGCGAAGTCCTTCCACTCTGCCGGCAGGTCTTCTTCCGCGAAGATCGCGCTGACCGGGCAGGCGTCGACGCACAGGGTGCAGTCGATGCAGTCGTTGGGGTTGATGTACAGCTGCGGGTCCTCGTCCTTGCCGTGGATGCAGTCCACGGGGCAGACGTCCACGCAGGCCTTGTCCTTCACGTTGATGCAGGGTTGCGCGATGACGTGCGTCATGTCTCGGTGCTCTGGTAGGGCCTTGGGGCCAGTTTGGGAGCGAACGTTCTAGGGCTGGGGGGGATGGTTGGCAAGCGCGGGGCCGCAAGCCGCTCCAGGGTGGGACGGTGCCGCTGCCACGGGCGGAGGCCAGCTGCCGGGCATCTCGCAGGTGGCGCGCCGTGCCCCCGCCGCAGACGATCCTGCCATGACGCTCCCGATCCTGATCTTCGTCGGCGACGACTACGAGGACCTCGAGGTCCACTACCCGCGGCTGCGCTTCCTCGAGGCCGGCCACCGCGTCGTGCTCGCAGGCGCCCGCGCCGGGGAGCGCTACCGCAGCAAGCACGGGTACCCGGTGACCAGCGACCTCGCGTTCGGCGACTGCCGCGCCGACGACTTCGCCGGCGTCGTCGCCGCGGGCGGGTGGATGCCCGACAAACTGCGCCGCGACGAACACGTGAAGTCGTTGCTCGCCGCCTTCGACCGCCAGGGCAAGCTGGTGGCCAGCATCTGCCACGGCGGATGGATGTGCATCTCGGCCGGCATCGTGCGCGGCCGCGAGTACACGGGGTCGCCGGGCATCCGCGACGACCTCGTGAACGCAGGCGCCCGCTTCCGCGACGCCGAGGTGGTCGTCGACGGCCACCACGTCTCCTCGCGCCGGCCCGACGACCTGCCAGCCTTCCTGCGCGCCGCGCTGGGCGTGCTGGCTACCCGCCACGCGACCTGAGCGGGAGGCGGGGAGGGGGCGTCCGGTGCGCCACGCACCCGGTGCCACCCGTTGACGGATTCTTCTGACAGGTGGATCCTTCCCGGGTCGTCCGGATGGTCCGGGCTTTCGTGCTCCCCAAACTCCTCTCGGAACAACCGCGTTCGAGCCCGGGACCGCGCTGCGCGCACATGCGCACGCCCCGCAACTCCTTCAGATCCCGGATTCGAGTTCGCGTTGTCTGGCATCCATGCACAGAAACGCACTTGCGATCGGACTCGCCGCCGTCCTGCTGGCGGGCGTCGGTCTCAGCATCACCCAGTTCTCCCAGACCGGCACTTCGGTGCAGGATCCGGGTGGTCCCGATGGGCCGTTGCCGCCCGATGCGGCCCGGGCCCAGCGCACCACGACCCTGATGCTGACCGTGCAGGTGGATGCCACGGGGGTGAAGGTCGTCGGCACCACGCGCAAGCCCGAGCTGGATTACAAGGCCTCCCGCCACGACGGAGTGCGCCCGTTCCAGTGGACGATGCGCGATGCACAGGGCACGGAGCTCGCCAAGGGCGCCTTCGATCCGGGCACGCTGTGCCTCGATCCCGCGCACCTCGGCCAGCCGACCCACGTGAAGGGTGACGTCGCGTACCCGCACGTGGTCCACGTCAACGTGAAGGTCCCGGACCTCGCCGGCTTCGATCGCATCGAGTTCCAGCGCGTCGGTGCGAACGGCGCGCGCGATGCCTTCGGCACGGCCACCAAACAGTCCCTGCAGGTGAAGTGAGGAGATGCCCATGAAGACCCTTGCAACCCTCCTCGCCGCCACGCTGGCCTTGCCCCTTGCGGCACAGACCGTGACCACGGTCGTGAACAACGGGCCGACCTCCGAGCTCTACGACATGGTCATCCTCGGCGACGGGTACACCGCCGGGCAGCAGGCCCAGTTCAACGCGGACGTCCAGGACGTCATCAACTACTTCCGGACCAATGTCTCGACGTACCCGTACAACGCGTACTTCCAGTGCTTCAACGTGCACAGCGTGTTCCGGGCCTCGGTGGAGAGCGGCGCGGACCAGCCGCCGCTCAACATCTTCCGCAACACGGTCTACGACGCGACCTACTGGGCCGGCGGCGTCGAGCGCTGCCTGTACATCCAGAACACTGCGCAGGCAGCTGCTGACGCGGCGCTCGCTCCCGACTCCGACGGGCGCGTGATCGTGCTCGTCAACGACCCCAAGTACGGCGGCTGCGCCAGCGCCTACTCCGTGAGCTACAACGGCACGGACATGGAGAACGTGCAGGCGCACGAGTGGGGGCACTCCTTCGGCGGCCTTGCCGACGAGTACGATTACGGCGCCTCGGGAACCTACAGCGGCGCCGAGTTCGCCGAGCCCAACGTCACCAACAGCAGCACCGGCAACAAGTGGGCGCCGTGGCTCGGGTTCGCCGGCCCCGAGGGCACCGTGGGCGCCTACCTCGGTGCGCGGTACCACACCACGGGCGTTTGGCGTCCGGAGCCCGAGTGCGAGATGCGGAGCCTGTACCGCAACTTCTGCTCGATCTGCCGCGAGGCGCTCGTGCTCGCCTACAACCGCGAGTGCGACCTGATCACCGCGGAGTCGCCCTCCACGCTCACCTCCGCGCGCCAGTTCACGGTGAAGAACTTCTCGTTCGTCAACCGGCTCGCCTCGCGACCCCACACGATCGAATGGCAGGTCGACAGCGGGCCATGGGTTGCGGGCTCCACGTCGTTCGCATGGAACGTCGGGGCCGCGATCACCGGCCTGCACGGGGTTCGCGTGCGCCTCAGGGACACGGCGCCGGACGTGCGCTCGGATCCCTCGGACTTCCGTACCCACACCCACACGTGGGTCGTCAACGTGCTCGCGGCCACCGATGCCCGAATCACCGAGGTGATGCCGTCAGACGCCGCGACGGTGGAACAGAACTCCACCTCGTCCTTCCCCTGGGGTGCCAGCGGCAACCGCTCCATGTACGCCTATGGGCGCTCGGTGCTCGGCCATGACCATCCCGTGCACATCGCGGGCATCGCGTTCCGGCCCAACGGCGGCGCGGCCAACTTCGGCCCCACGACCTACAACCTGACCGTGGACGTCTCGACCGGCTCGGTTGCCCCGTCTGCCCTGAGCGCCACCTTCGACAGCAACCACGGCGCCGACCGCACGCGAGCCTTCGACGGCCCGCTGACCATCGACGCGGCGGTGCTCGGCGGCGCCTCGCCGAGCGCGTTCGTCCTGCAGGTGCCCTTCAAGGAACCGTTTGCCTGGAATCCCCGCAGCGGTCCGCTCGTCCTCGACCTCCGCAACCTCGGCATCGTCAGTGGGACAGGCATCTCTGCCGACGGCGCGCTGGGCACCGGTGGCGACTTCGCTCGCGCTTTCAACGGCACCAATCCCGATGCCGCGACGGCGACCACGACGGGCCAGAACTTCGGGCTCGCGGTGCAGTTGATCCTCGCGAGCGACACCGTGCCGAACACCCTGACCTTCGCCGAGGGCAACAGCAGCAGCGCGTACCCGTGGGGCCTGACCTCGCCGTCGCGCGCCCTCTACGCGTACGACGGGGCGGTGTTCGGGTCCGGTGGCCGGCGGCAGATCACCCGTCTCGCCTGGCGCACCGAGAACGGTGCGGCATTCCCCGGCGGGACCTACGACCTCCGCGTCGACCTCTCGACGGGCGCCCAGAACCTCTCGTCGAGCCTGAACGCGACCTATGACCTCAACCATGGTCCGGATCGCACCGTGGTCTTCGACGGGGTTGCCACGCTCACGAGTGCGCCAGCCGCTGCGGCTGCTCCCTCGGGCTACAACGTGCAACTCGAACTCCAGCGACCGTTCGAGTTCGACCCATCGGCAGGATCGCTGGTCGTCGACCTCGTGCTGCGCAGCGGCATCGGCGGCGGCGCCTCGTGCGACGGCAGCAACGTGGCCGGGTCCGGCCATGGCCGCGTCTTCGGCGCGGGCACCGGTCCCACGGGCACCGTGCAGTTCTTCGCCCTCGCGATGGCCGTGAGCGGGGTCCCCTCGCCCACGCTGCCGCAGGCGAACGACAGTGCGGAGGCAAGCAGCACCACGTCCTTCCCATGGGGTGCCACCGCGCCGAACCGCGCGATGAATGCCTACACCCCGGACATGCTCGGCGTGGCCAACCCGGTGGAGATCACGCACCTGAGCTGGCGTCCCGACGGTGCGGTGAGCACCATCGGCCCCGTCACCTTCCTGGCGCAGATCGACCTTTCGAGCGGCGGCGCCGTGCCGCTCACCAACAGCTTCGCGAGCAACCACGGCAGCAACCTGACCACGGTGTTCAACGGTCTGTTCAGCGTGCCCTACTACACGGGCAGGGCCGCGGACCCCGAGGACATGGTCATCACCGTCAAGCTGGACCGGCCTTTCCGCTGGGATCCCGCAGACGGGGCGCTCATCGTCGACGTGCGCAAGTTCGCCAACGTCGCGGGAACCCTCGGCGGCAGTCTGGACATCGGCTCGTCGTCGAACCAGACGCGCGCGGTCAACACCTCGGATGCGAACGGCGCCACCGCGACCCTCGGCCCGCAGAACTTCATCACGGTCCTGCGGCTCGGCGGGCGCGGTGAGAACGGGCTTGCCGTCACCTATGGCACGGGCTGCGGCGGTGCGCTCAACGGCGTGCCCGTCAACAGCACCGTGGGGCTGC
>JBEATZ010000129.1:0-3292 GCA_041161695.1 Planctomycetota bacterium
CCTGCCTTCGTGCTTGCTGCCTTCAACGCCCTCGCCGCCCCGCAGGACCTGACGCCGCTGGGCCTGCCCGGCTGCTTCAACTACCTCGTCAACCCGCAGACCGTCGGCTTCGTGCTGGGCGACTCGCTGGGTCGCGCACTGCAGCCGGTGTCGATCCCCAACAACCCGGCCCTCGCCGGTCTGTCGGTGGTCTTCCAGGTGGCCGTGGCGGACGGCGCCAACCAGGCGCGCGTGCCCTTCTACACCACGAACGCGCTGCAGGTGACGATCCAGCCGTGAGTCCGTGCGGCCACGCGCCGCACTCCCGGAGGTTCGATCCGACGACCCGGCCCGGTGCCGGGTCGTTTCACTTCCGGGGCGACACCGGCCCGGCTGCGAGCAGCGGCTGCATCGTGCGGAAGAGCAGGGCGAGCGCGACGGCGGCGCCGCCCAGCAGCATCGCGGCGCGCGCGTGCGCGCCGAAGATCACCGCACCGATGCCGGGCAGGGTGAGCCAGATCACGGAAGTTCCGAGCAGCGCGCACAGGATGCCACGGCCCAGCACGCCGTCGCGCTGCACTTCGGGTGCCCGCTGTGCGATGGGGCCCCAGCCGGGACCGTCCGGCCGGACCTTGCGGTAGAAGGACGTGAGCACGGCATCGCCCTCGGGCTTCGTCACCATCGTGACGACCAGCCACAGGGCGAGGCAGCACAGCGCGACCAGCAGGCCGCGGTAGCTGTCGTGCATGTCCAGGCCCTGGAAGGCGGCGAAGAAGCCAAGGGATCCCACCATGGCGGCGATCTCGCTCCACGCGTTGATGCGCCACCAGAACCAGCGCAGGATGAACACGAGGCCCACGCCGGCGCCGAGCGCCGCGAGGAACTTCCACGCATCGTCGACGGACATGCCGTTCACGATCATCAGGCCCGCGGCGATGCCGCCGAGCAGGAGGACGAGCCCCGAGGCGATGCGCGATGCGGCCACCAGTTCGCGGTCGTTTGCCTGCGGCTTCACGAAGCGTCGCCACACGTCGTTGACGAGGTAGCTCGCGCCCCAGTTCATCTGCGTGCTGATGGTGGACATGAAGGCGGCGAAGAACGTGACGAGCAACAGGCCGCGCAGGCCTGCCGGCGCCAAATCGCGGATCACCATCGGGTAGCCCACGCCCGGGTCCGGCTTCTGCAGCAGGTCGGGGTACATGGCCATGGCCGCGAAGGCCACGAGGATCCACGGCCACGGCCGCACGCAGTAGTGGGCGAGCTGGAACAGCAGCGTGGCCTTGATGGCGTGTTTCTCGTCCTTGCAGGATGCCATGCGCTGCACGATGTAGCCGCCGCCGCCCGGCTCGTTGCCCGGGTACCACGTGGCCCACCACTGGGCGAAGACCATCACGAGGAAGACGCCCACGGGCATCCACGGATCCTGCGCCGAGAAGTCGGGGAGGAAGTGGAAGACCTGTTCGCCGCCTGCGAAGTTGGCCGCCACCTTCTGTTGCAGCGCCTCGATGCCGCCCACGTGCGCGACCGCCAGCACGGCGAGTGCGATGCAGCCTGCCATCGCGAGCACGAACTGGATCACGTCGGTGATCGCCACGCCCCACATGCCCGACAGCACGCTGTAGACGCCGGTGAGGGCGAGCATGCCGGCCACGAGGAGGAAGTCGACGTGCGAACCCTGCGGCAGGTCGGTGAGCACCGTGTTGCGCAGCACGTCGGCCATCGCCTTGGTGACCCAGCCGATGACGATCGAGTTCATCACCACGGCGATGTAGATGCCGCGGAAGCCGCGCAGGAACGCGGCAGGCCTGCCGCTGTAGCGCAGTTCGATCAGCTCGACGTCGGTGAGCACTTCGCTGCGGCGCCACATGCGCGAGAACACGAACACCGTGAACATCCCGCCCAGCGCGAAGGCCCACCAGAACCAGTTGCCGGCGAGGCCGTTCTTGGCGATCAGGCCGGTCACGGCAAGGGGTGTGTCCGCGGCGAACGTCGTGGCCACCATCGAGGTGCCCGCGATCCACCAGGTCATGCTGCGGCCCGATGCGAAGTACTCGAGGTAGTTCGAGCTCGCGCGCTTGCGCAGCAGGAGTCCGATGCCGAGGCAGAGCGCGAAGTAGGCGACGATGATCGCCCAGTCGATGGGAGTGAGCTGCATCGTCGGCAAAGGCAAGCGGGCGCGGCGACCGAAGGCCACAGCGGGACCGGGAAAAAGGAAGTGGTGCAACCGCGTACGCGCCTCAGGTACCCTTCGCCGCGGCGGAGCGGGCATGTTGCGAAGGCGGTTGCAACCCAGGTTGGGCGGCCAGGCGCGCTGCTGGATCGAGGTCGATCTGGCTGCGGTCGCGCACAACGTCCGTGCATGGCTGGGCGTGCTGCGGCCGGGCAGTTCCCTCACCGCGGTGGTGAAGTCCGATGCCTACGGGCACGGCATGGTCGATGTCGCCACGACCGCCGTCGCCGCGGGTGCGAGCCGACTGGCCGTCGCCCATGCCGGCGAGGGAGCCGTGCTGCGCAAGGCAGGCTTTGCGTGCCCGATCCTCGTGGTCGGTCCCTCGCTGCCGGCCGAGGCCGCCGTGATCGTGGCCAACGACCTGCTGCCGGCCGTGGCGGACCATCCGCTCGCCGAGGCCCTTGCAGCCCTGCAACCGGGCATGGCGGTCCAGGTCGAGGTCGACACCGGCATGGCGCGCCACGGTGTCCCGGCGACGGAGGCCGTGGCGTTCGTCGACGCGCTGCAGCGCCACCACGGCCTGCGCGTCACCTCCCTCTACACGCACTTCTCGGCCATGGGGCCGCACGAGGTCGAGGCCGTGCACGCGCAGTGGCTGCGGTTCCGCGACGTGCTGCACCAACTGCGCCGCATGGGTGCCGTCATCGAGCACCATGCGTGCAACAGCCTCGGCGCCCACCTGCTGCCCGAGGCGCACGGTGCGAGCGTGCGCATCGGCGGCGGGCTGCACGGGCTGGTGGCGGAGGAGATCCGCACCGCGCTGGGCCTGCGGCGGTCGTTGTCGCTCAAGACCACCGTGGCGGCCCTGCGACAGGTGGCAGCGGGGACCGCGGTCGGCTACGGCTCGATGCACGTGTGCAGCCGCGAGAGCACGCTGGCCCTGCTGCCGTGCGGCTATGCCGACGGGCTGCACCGCGCCAACTGGTCGGGGGGCGATGTGCTGCTGCGGGGCCAACGAGCGCCCATCGTGGGCCTGGTGAGCATGAACCAGGTCGTGGTCGACGCAACCGGGCTGGACGGGGTGGCCGTCGGCGACGAGGTGGTGCTGATCGGCGAACAGGACGGAGTGCCCATGGATGCAGC
>JBEATZ010000153.1:0-16358 GCA_041161695.1 Planctomycetota bacterium
GGTTCTGCGGGGGCCGGGGTCGGGTCTCGAGGGGCGGATTCGACCCTGCGAGGCACGGAATCTTCCCGGCATCGGGCCGGATGTCCACAGCCTGGACCGGAACCTGCGACACGACCGGCGGGGACGACAGGGCGCGCCCGGGGCGCGCCGGGGCCTCACGCCGTGGCGATGAACTGCTCGAGGTCCTTGCGGAGCTCCTCGAGGTCGTAGGAGGGCACCGTGAGGCAGCGGTAGATGATGCGCTCCAGTTCCGGCGGGGTCTTCGGGTTGAGGGCGTGCGGCGGCACGTAGCTGAAGAAGTAGCTGAGGCTGAGGCGCACGGTCTCGCCGCCGCCGGCCTTGCCGGCGTACTCCCACGGCACCTCGTCGAAGGGCAGCGTGCCGGTGAGGATCTCGTAGATCATGATGCCGATCGCCATCACGTCCGCCTTGCTCTCCATCAGCAACAGCGGGTTGTAGTGCGGCGTCGTCGAGATGACGTGCTTGTCGGTCGTGCGGAGCGCGGGGTCGATCATCACGACCTTGCCGCTCGGCTTGACCAGGATGTTCTCGGGCTTGAGGTCGCCGTGGTAGGTGAACACGCCCTTGGCCTTGAGCTCGATCAGCGAGCGCACGATGGCCAGGAACCAGTTGAGGTGGATGCCCTCGAGCCCGCGGATCTTCTCGCGCAGGGTCTTCCCGCGGACGTAGTCGAGCACCAGCACCGGCCGCCCGTCCACCATCAGCCGGTCGTGGAGCGCGACGAGGTGGTCGTCGTGGCTGGAGGCGAGCAGGTCGCCCTCGGCCCGGACCAGCGACTGCACCTCCTGCTCGTTGAGCAGGTCGATGCGCGGTCCCTTGGTCTCGAAGAAGACGGCCTCACCCGGCATCTCGTCGGGACTGATGCCGTCCGGGCTGCGCTTGGGCGTGACCTCGAGCAGGCGTGCCAGCTGGCGGCCGCCGCCGGCGACATCGCCGACCTTGAGCGCCACCTTGGCGCCGGTCTCCTCGTGCTGGGCGAGGTACACCGAGGTGAAGCCGCCGCGTCCCAGGAATCGCAGGATCCTGTATCCGTGCACCAGTTCACCAGCAGCCAGCTTCATCTTCGTTCCTGCGCCCTTCCGTTTCGGGTCCTCGTCGACCCGCGGGTGCGGGCACAGGCAGTCTTCGGAATCCCCGGAATGCGAGTTGAGGCCGGCACGGGAATCGCCCGTTCTGCCGCTGGCAGCGGGGACTCCGGCGGCGCGGTCAGTTGCGCCTAGGCGGACGTGCGCGGATGGGCTCGGCGGATTCGCCGTCGAGCAGCTTCCGCACCACGGCACCGGCCGCAGGAAGGTCGCGAGCGCTCGCGCGAGGCGCGAATGCGGCGTACACGGTCTCCATCCGCACGGGCGTCGCCGTGAAGCGAGCCGGCTTCTCGGCGAGCGGGCGATCGGACTCGACGGCAGGCGCGGCGGGCGGCACGCAGAGGCGCAGCGAGGTGACCGGACCCAACTGCCACTCGACGAGGCCGTCCGGAGCCGTGCCGCGGTGCAGCACGAGGCGCGACGGACCGTGGTCCGCGACGTCCAGCGACAGTTCGAAGCCGTTGTGCAGCGACCAGCGCAGTTCGCCGTCCTCGACCCGGAGCGGCGGCCTGCGCGCGGGCGCGAAGATGCGGGTTGCAGCCTCCGCGAGCGCAACGACGCCCTTCATCTCCTCCTCGTCGTGGCGACGGCGCGGGACGCTGCCGGGGAGCGCTCCGAGCGAGGCTGCGAGCGCGTCGCCGGCGACCACGATGCGCTGCCTGGGCAACGCAGCGCTGTCGACGGCAGGGACCAGCGCTGCATCCAGCACGAGCAGGGGGCCCACGGCAACCGCGAGGTAGACGGCATCGCCGTGGCCCGCACAGAGCACGCGCGGCCCGGCCCAGCCCTGCGGCTCGACCGATTCGTGCACGGCGCCGGCACGGCCCCAGGTGCGCACGGCACGCTCGCCGTCGATCCAGAGGACCTCCTCGACGGGCGCGCGACCGGAACCGGATCGCACGATGCGCAGTTGTTCGCCGTTGGCGAAGGTGAACTCGATGCCGGCCCCGAAGGGGCCCGCGTGCTCCCCGCCGCGCAGGTGCAGGTGCCCGTCGCGCATGAAGAGCACCTCGCGCCCCGAGGCAAAGGTGAGCTTGACGCCCTGCTCACGCGCCTCGACGACCACGCCGCCGCGGGTGCGCACGGTGCCGTCTGGCAGGCGACCTGCCGCGGACCCGCCACGCTGCTGTGCGGGATCCATGCCGCCGTCACCGAGGCCCGCTGCCTCGGTGAGCGTGGCGCCCGGCAGTGCGATCAGCAGTTCTGCGGGCCGCGGCTCGGGCTCCTGGGGCAGGAGCGCGAGGACCGTGACCAGCGCGAGCGAAGTTCCCATGCCATCGCTCATCGGCAGTCCGCGCCGCGGACTTCAGCGCGGCGGCAGGGGAATCCCGAGTTGTTCGGTCAGGGCCTGCAGGAACGCCCCCACGTCGGTCACGATGCCCTGGCTCTGGGCGGACCCGCGGTCGCTCAGCTTGGCCACCACCGCCGGGTGGATGTCCACGCACACGGTCATCACCTCCGCCGGGACCATGTTGCCCACCCCGATGCCGTGCAGCATCGAGCCGAGGATCACGACGAGCCCGGCGCCCTTGAGGATCTTCGCGTACTTCTCCTGGGCGCGGATCAGGTCCATCTCCGTGTCCGGCAGCGGACCGTCGTCGCGGATGCTGCCGGCGAGGCAGAAGGGCACCCCGGCCTTCACGCACGCATGCATCACGCCTGCCTCGAGGGCGCCCTGCTCGACGGCCGCCTTGATGCTGCCGGCGGCCCGGATGCGATTGATCGCGCGCATGTGGTGCATGTGTCCGTGCACCATCGCCTGTCCGGACTTCAGGTCCACGCCGAGGCTGGTGCCGAACATGACCGCCTCGCAGTCGTGGACCGCGAGCGCATTGCCGCTGAGCAGGCCGTCGACCGCGCCTGCGCGGAGCAGTGCCGCGAGCACCGGTGCGGCGCCCACGTGCACCACCACGGGACCTGCGACGAGGATCACCTTGCGGCCCTCCTCGCGGACCTGGCGCCACACGCGCACGACCTCCTCGACCTGTGCAGCGAGCCTTCGCTCCGAACTCACGCCGCCCTGCATGAAGCCGAACTTCTTCTCCTGCAGCTTGCGCGTGGTGAAGGGCGTGAGGCGGATGCCGGTGTGGCCGATCACCACGGCATGGCCCGGGTGCAGGTCGCGCAGCTTGATGCAGCGCGCGCGGTCGCCGTCGACGGCGATCACCGCGTCCATGCGCTGCTCCTCGACACCGATCCACTTGCCGTGCACGCGCACCTCGGTGGCGAGGTTGGTCGTCGAGTAGAAGCCCTCGGGAGCCACGCCCGGCTGGGTCACCGGCACGACCACCGCATCCTCGGTGGCGTCCTCGGTCAGGCCCAGCGACATCAGGTCCGAGCGCACGCGCTCGAAGGTCCGTTCGTCCGGGGCCTGCACCTCGAGTTCGAGGGAACTCTCGTCGGTGCGGTGCTTGCCGATTTCGAGCCGCTGCACCCGGTAGGTCGCGCCTGCAGCCTGCACGGCCTCGAGGGCATCCGACAACAGGCCGGAGTCGATGAGGTGTCCCCGGGCGCGGAAGACTGCGACGATGGGCTTGGTCACGTCAGGCAGGGTAACGGGGCTGCGGCACCGGATGCCAGCAGTCGCGCTCCTGCGCGCTCAGTACCAGCGACAGAGGTCGAGGAACAAACCGATCGAACCGCCGATGAGCGCTCCTTCCGCGGTGTCGCAGGACGTGGAGCCGATGATGGCGCCGGTGGTCGCGCCGAGGGCCGTGTTCCACGGGAACGTGTGGCCGGGCTCGCGGTGCACGCGCTCGTACACGATGCGTTCGCTCTGGTGGTACTGCACCGGCGCGTTCGCACGGGCCAGCGCCAGTTCGTGCTCGCGCACGGCTTCCTCGCGCTGCAGCGTCTCCTCGCGCTGCGCGTTGAGCCAGGCCTCGGTGGCCGCGGGGTCGACCGGGCGGAGCCGCTGGCCGGCAGGCGGCCTTGCGGCCGGGGCCGACTCCACGTGGACGACGGGCGGGGGCACCTCGCCCGACACGGCAACCGGCGGCGTGCTGCAGCCGGCCAGCAGGGCCACCGACAACAGGACTCCGGCGCGGATCATGGCTGCCTCACTTGTTCCAGGACAACCGCACCAGCCAGTCGTGGGCCTCGTCGGTGCGCGAGGTCGACGCGAACTCCATCGTGCTGCCCGGCGGGATCACGAGCACCTGACGGTTGGTGCTGTCGCCGATGGAGACCTTCTGGCGGTTGCGGAAGGTCATCTGCGCGAGCACCTGGATCTCCTCGTCGTCGATGTTGCGGATCGGCACCACCACGCGCAGCGAGTTGCTGCCGGGCACGCGCTCGACGTGTGCCTTGCCCACGCGCACGGCACCCTGCAGGCTGCGGTCGCTCACGACCACCGAGGCCCGCTCCTCGGCATCGTCCTCGATCGCGTACGCAGGATAAGGGCGCGTCGCGCAGGCGGAGAGCAGCAGCAGGGAAGCAAACAGGGTGGCGTGTCTCATGGCGTTGCCTCGGGCAGTTCGTTGGCCAGGCCGCGCCTGCGGTCGAGGCCGGGGATCGATCGGAACAGGTACCAGCTCTCGCCGGACTCGGGCACGGTCACGGTCCAGGTCTGGGTGAGCGAGTCGAGCACCTGGCCACCGGTGCCGAGGAACTCGACGCGCAGCTGGTGGGTGCCGGGCGGCACCTCGGCGCAGAGTCCCTGCACGGTGCCGGGCAGCGTGGTCCAGCAGCGGGTGTCGGCCTCGGTGGAGGTGAGCGCGGAGACCAGCAGCAGGGCGCCGCCGACGATGAGCTTGTCGCGGCGACCCTTGTCGCTGTCGTCGAGCGCGCCGAGGATCAGCGCGGTCTGTCCGGCAGCCCGCGCCACCGACTTGAACACGGCCTTGCCCTGGCGGATGCCCTCCATCTCGGTGCCGCCGCGGGTGCGCGCCTGGTAGTCGACGTCGCTGAGCACCGAGGTCGTTCCCAGCACCTTGTCGCCGAGGCGGATGCGCGCGGACACGGCCGGGTGCCACGGCGACCGGAAGCGCGCGAGCTCGCCCTCGTTGCCCGCCGCGTACTTCTCGGGCCCCATGCCGCACTCCACGAGCAGCACGAGGTTGCCGTGCTCCGGGTTCTCCAGCAGCGGGTTGGTGCGCGAGCCGCGGCTGCCGTGGTCGAGGCAGAACTGGTTGGCCTCGCGCGCCTCGCGGAAGAAGTCCTTCGCATCCGACTCGAGGCCCATCAGCCGGCTCATGCGGCCTGCGAGCCAGAACAGGAGGGTGAAGTCGGCCTGGAACTTCTCGTCGTTGCTCTCGCCGTCCGCGAGGATGCCCTTCTTGAACGCGGCGCGCGCGTTGTCCGGCTCGTTGCGCCACAGGTAGGTCATCCCGAGGTAGAAGGCGTTCATCGCCTTCTCGTGGGGATCGCCGCGCCAGGTCTTGGAGCTCTCGCTCCCCACCACCGCGCCGAAGGTCTCGCCGCCCGAGGTGGCCCAGGTGCCCATGAGGCGCGCAGCCGTCTCGAAGTGGCGGGCCGAGGCCTGCAGGTCACCGCGCAGCAGCTCGCACTGCGCCTGGATGTTGAGCACGAGGGCGAGGTTCTCCTCGGGCCCCTCCTTCACCTGCTTGGCCGCGAACTGCTGCACCCGGTCCAGGTCGCCGTCGGTGAAGGAACGCACGGGCACCGGCGGCATGCGCACGGCGCATGCGACCTGCAGCAGCGCCAGGCAGGGGATCAGGCACGCGCGCATGGGTGCGGTTGCCGGTTTTCAGCGGCTGATGACGGACTTCTCGGACTCGAACTTGGCTTCGTAGTCGCCGGTCCAGACGAGACGGCCGGTCTCCAGGTCGGTGAGTTCGAAGGTGACGAGGTAGTAGGCGCTCTTGAGCTTGCCGGCCTGCTTGACGCGGTCCTGGATCACGCCCTTCAGCACGTAGTCCGAACCCAGCACGTCGCCGGTGCGGCCGGCGTTGGCCGTGACCGCGCCCGCGCGCTTGGCCTCGCGCTCCTTGCGCACGGCCTCGAGGCCCTCGGCGCTGCGGTCGAGGATGTCGACGCGGTTGCCGAGCCCGCGGAACAGCTCGGTGCGCAGCTTCATCAGGATCATCGTCCGGTTGAGCGTGTCCGACGACTCGTTGCGCATCTCGGTGATGTGGAAGGTCGTGCGCGTCCCCGCAGGCGCGCTGGCGAGCACGCCGGTCTGGATGATGTCGCGCGCCATCTTGTCCGCCATCGTGCGGATGTCCTGGCTCTCCAGCACCGCACCGCCCACCGTGTCCGGGTTGTCGGGGTCGACCCTGCGGTCGATCGTGCTGGAGCAGGCCGCGAGGAACGGGAGGAGGAGTGCCGAGAAGTGGAGGAAGCGCATGTTCGTTGGTGCGGAAGGATGCGGTGGCCACCCCGGGGTGGCAAGGGCGCCGCCCAGCGCAGTCGGATTCGCGACGTTGCCGGCGGGCGGGATCCCACGTGGGACAAGTCGTTCCTCGCGTCAAACACCGATCGACCGGGCCCCTGCGGAGGTAGGATCCGTCGCCCACGAGTCCCCCATGAGCCAGATGAACGATCTCGCCACGAGACTGCAGCAGGCGGTGGGCCAGGTGCTGCTCGGCAAGCCGGAGGCCATCGAACTCGCCGTGACGACGCTGCTCGCAGGCGGCCACCTCCTCATCGAGGACCACCCCGGCGTGGGCAAGACGCTGCTCGCCCGGTCGCTCGCCCGGGCACTCGACCTGCCGTTCCAGCGCATCCAGTGCACGGCGGACCTGCTGCCGTCG
The DNA here is from genome assembly GCA_041161695.1 of Planctomycetota bacterium. Lineage (GTDB taxonomy): Bacteria > Planctomycetota > UBA1135 > UBA1135 > UBA2386 > JBEATZ01. Next base: position 6,821 of record JBEATZ010000153.1, read on the forward strand.
GACGTGATCGGTTCCCAGGTCTACGACCCGCGCACCGGCGAGGTGCGCTTCCGGCCGGGACCGGTGTTCACCTCGGTGCTCCTCGCCGACGAGCTCAACCGCATGCCGCCGCGCACCCAGTCGGCACTGCTCGAGTGCATGGCGGAGCACAAGGTGACCGTGGATCGCGAGACCCACGACCTGCCCGAGCCGTTCTTCGTCGTGGCCACCCAGAACCCCACCACGTCTGCCGGCACCTACCTGCTGCCCGACAACCAGCTCGACCGCTTCCTGATGCGCATCCGCATCGGCCACCCCGATGCAGCACACGAGGCGCGGGCGCTCGGGCTCGACGAGGGCCATCGCCGTGCACACGAGGTGCAGAAGGTCGCCGCGCGGGAGGAACTGCTCCAGGCCATGCGGTCCGTGGACGCGGTGAAGGTCGCCGACGAGATCGCGCAGTGGCTCGTCGAGCTCGCCAACCGCACGCGCCGTGCAGCGGACGTGGCACTGGGCGTCAGCACCCGCGGCGCCCAGGCGCTCCACCGCGCCGCGCGCACCCGTGCCATGGTGCACGGCAGGGACTACGTCGTGCCCCACGACGTGATCTCGCTCGTGGGCCCCACCTGGTCGCACCGCATCGTGCTCCGCAATGCGGGGCCGGGCACGACCGCCGGCGCCGCGGAGGCGCTGCTGGCGGAGATCGTCGCCGGTGCGGCAACGCCCGACTGAACATGGCAGCTGCAGGCCAGGCCCTCGAGATGACCGCCCGCGGCCGGACCGTCGGCATGCTGGCCCTGCTCGCAGCCACCGGGGCGTGGATCAGCGGCGACCCCGTGGCACGCCTCGCAGCCAGCCTGCTGCTCGGACCGCTGCTCCTCGACCTCGCGTGCAAGCCGTGGGCCCTCGGCAGGCTGCGCATCGCATTCCGCCCGCGGCGCGCCGTGGCGGGGATCCCGTTCCGGGAAACCGTCACGCTCGCGCACGAGGGCAGCCGCCCCGTCCGGGAGGTCCTGCTGAGCGAGCCGCGCACCATGCGTTCGAGCGGGCTCGCGCTCGTCGATCGCATCGCACCTCGCAGTGCGAGCGAGGTGGAACTCGCCTGCAGGACGACTGCGCGCGGCCACCTCGTCGAGCGCGTGGTGCTCGCCATGACCGGATGGCCCTTCGGCCTGTTCCAGTTGCGTGCCGTGCTGGCCACGACGGCGGACCTCGTGATCGAACCCGCGCGCGCGGCGCTGCCGCCCGAGGTCCTGCAGGCGCTCGCCGACCGCGACTCGGCGTGGACGCCGCATCGTCGGCAGGCTGGTGACGAGTTCCACGCCCTGCGGGAGTACCGCGACGGGGACGATGCTCGCGCCGTGCACGCCCGCCGGAGCGCGGCCCTGGGCACCATCGTGTGTCGCGTGGGCACCGGCAGGCAGCCGCGCGACTTCGGCCTCGTCCTCGACCTGCGCAGGCCCGTGGCCGACTGGGGACGCAACTCGCCGCAGCACGCAGAGCGCTGCCTGGGCCTCGCCGCCAGCCTCGTGGACGCGATGCGCGCCGAGCAGGACAGACTGCAGGTCGTCGTGCTGGGATCGCGCACCGTACCGGTCACGGTGGACGACGATGCCTCGCGCACGAGGCTGCTCACCCTGCTGGCCGAAGCCGGGACGAGCGCCCATCGGGAGCTCGAGCCGCGTGCCTTCGACGTCCTGCGTGGGGCGGAAACGGTGTTCTGGATCCCTGCTGGCGGAGCACCCGTGCCGACGGCAACCGTGCTGGGCTTCGAGCCGCTCCCGGTCGGGGGTACGCCGTGAACGCCACGCCTCCCTCGGTCAGGACCATGCGCAGCGTCGCGCACTCCGTGCTCCTCGCGTGCTCGGCGGCGGCAGTTGGTTCGATTCCAGCGTCGATGCTGCCCTGGCAGTGGCTCGCCGCACTGCTGGCTCCTGCGCTGGGACTGGGGCTGCGCTCGGCTGACGGCGGACTCGACTGGCCGCGGCTGCTCGTCTACCTGCCTGCACAGGCAGCCTGCGCGTGGTTCGCGCTGGTGGAAACCGGTCCGCTCGCCCTGCCTGCTGCGCTCACCGCCATGCTGCTGCCCCCGCTCGCCTTCACGATCGGCAGGCGCGGCGAGGCCGATGCACTGCTCGCCACCTTCCTCGGCTTCTGCCTGCTGCTGGTCGGCACGATCCTGGGCGGCGCGAGCCCGGCACTGACGATCCTGTTCGCGCTCGGGGCGGCACTCCAGCTGCGATGCCATGCGCGATTGCAGTTGCTGGGATCGGTCCCGGCTGCGACCAACACCACCGCCCCGCTTCGCGTGACCCTGGGCGGACTGGCGATGGCGGGTTCCAGCACCGTGCTGGCGATGGCCCTGCTGCAGGCCTTCGATGCGGTGCCCGCGTTCGCCAAACCGCTGGACCCCTCGCAGGCGCAGCGCGCACGCGAACGCCAGGTCGGACTCAACGACCGGTTCGACCTCGAGGGCGGCGGCGGCTTCGGCGACCTGCGGCGCGTGGAGCTGGTGCGCGTGACGAATGCGGATCCCGAGGCACTGCCGGAGGACATGTACCTGCGCACCACGTTCTTCGACGTGCCGGGACTCGGCAGCTGGTCGACGTCGGCCTTCGAACCCGAGGTGCGCGACACGGTGGGTCGGTCGCTGTCGATCCGTCCGCGCGTGGCGCAGGTGCCCACGCTGCGCACGACCATCGAGCGCCGCGATGCTGCCCGTGCGTACGTGTTCGCCCCGACAGGCACCCTGTCGCTGCGCGGCTTGCGCGGCCTGCGCGCGGATCTCCCTCGCGAGTGGTTCCGCCAGCAGTCCGATGCCCCGGCCCTCGTCTACGAGGTCCAGAGCCAGGACCTGCGCTGGGTGCTCGGCGAACTGGAGGCGGACGAACGATGGGCGCCCGCGCTCACGCGCCTGCCCGATGGCCTCGACATGCAGATGTTCGGCAGGCTGCTGCAGGAATGGGCGCCGCGCACGGCGAGCGCGGAGGAGACGGCAGCCGCGATCGCCGCAGGGCTGCGGCGCCAGTGCGCCTACTCGCTGGAGGAACCCACGGGACCCTACCGCCAGCCGCTGCACGACTTCCTCGCCGGCAACCGCCGCGGCTGGTGCATGCACTTCGCCAGCGCCGCGGCCCTCATGCTGCGCATGAAGGGCATCCCGTGTCGCATCGCCGTCGGGCTCTACGGCGGCGACCGCGAGGAATCGCGGCCGGACGTCCGCACCTACGGATCCCAGCACGCACATGCGTGGGTGGAGATCCCGTTCCGCGGACTGGGATGGGTCGTCTTCGACCCGACGCCCCCGGACCACCGCGGCAGGCGCGGCGTGGACGAAGCTGCAGAGACCGCTGGCGGTGATGCGGCGACACCCGAACAGCCTGCAGCAAGCATCCTTCGGCTGCCCGATGCGCCATGGCTGCCGCTGGTCCTGTTGGCGGGCCTGCTTGCGGTGATCTTCGTTCCTGGTTCCCTGCACCGGCGTCGCGAGTCCGCGACCGAGCGTGCGATGCGACCGGTGCGGAAGGAACTGGTGCGACTCATGGCCGAACTGGCACGGCGCGGCCATCCGCGTTCGACCCGCGCGACGCTCGAGGACTACGCTGCATGGCTGCGCGTGCGCGGCATCGCCGACCCCGAACTGCACGCTGCCTTCCACGCCTACCAGGACGTGCGCTTCGGGGGGCGCGAGTTCGACGAAACCAGGCGTTCCGTGTTCGTGCGCGCCCGCGAAGCCGCGCGCCGCCTGCCGGCGCCCGAGACCGTCAGCGGATCGTGAAGCCCGAGCCGCCGATCGGAGCGGTCGCACGCACCTGGCAGGAATCGACGCGCGCCAGCGAGGGCCCGCGGCGGACGTCCTGCAGGAACTGCTCGACGGCCACGGGATCGCCCTCTGCCTGGCACTCCACGGAGCCATCGGCGAGGTTGCGCACCCACCCGCTCACGCCCACCTGCTGCGCACTGCGCTGCACGAACCTGCGGAAGCCCACGCCCTGCACCCTCCCGGACACGACCACCGAGCAGGCGACGACGTTCATTGCGTCGAGATGGTGATCGAACGGCGGGAGACTGCGGTCACGCCCGCCTCGAAGAGGTCGAGCGAGAGGAAGTAGCGGGTCAGCTGGTAGTAGGGATCGTCGAGCGTCGGGAGGATGCCGCGATCCGCACGGAAGGCCGAGACGGTGAGCGTGTAGCTCCTGCCGGGCAGGAGGGGCGTGACGGACTGCGTCGGCAGGGCGACGAGGGTGTGCGAGGTGGCCGTGGCAGGCTGGATCACGCGCCAGACGCAGGTGTCCGGCTGCCCGTTGCCGCCGGTCTGCGTGCTGCGCAGTTCGACCTCGACCCAGAGCGCGCCTGCAGGGGCCTGGTACGCGACGGTGAACCCCGATGCCGGGACCGAATCGCCCGGCAGCGGGCTCGTGATCACGGGAGCCGGGAGGAAGGGCGTGACCGGCGCGGTGCGCGATGCGTCGAAGACCAGCAACGACCGCTGGTCGATGGTGCCGCCCGCGACGGCAGCACTGCCGCGGAGCGCGCAGAGCCAGTTGGCGCCGGCAGCGCCGCCCGCGAGCGGCGGGAGCAGCAGTTGCAGGTCGTCCGTCACGACGGTCTTGTTGCCCTCGATGCCCCGCACCACGTCGCAGCCGAGGCTGCTCGGCAGCTGGAGCGCGAGGTCGAAGGACAGTTGTTCCGGCAGGATCGCAGGGTCGAGACCCTGCAGGGCATCGGGTGCATCGAACGACTGGTCGGCCACGAGGTCGAGGGCGACATCGCGATCGAGCGTCGCACCCTCCAGCACCGGCAGGCCGGGCTGGATGCCGATGCGCTGCAGCACGTCGCCACCGCTCGCCGATGCGATCTCGGCCACCGCGAGGTTGCCCACCGGCGCACCGACGCCAGCGGCAAACGCGAAGAGCGGGGCCGCTGGCGCCAGCTTGAGGGGCATGGCGGAGGGAATCGGGCGATCCCGCAGCACGTCCTCGAGCCATTCCCCGGCCTCGATACGCCTCGAGGCGCGCACCTCGTGGCGCACGGATGGGGCAGGCGAAGCCTGCAGCAGCACGCCGCGGACGATGCCGTTGCGATCGAAGGCGCCGAGCTGGTTCCGCGCAGCGCGCTCCAGCGGGAACTCGAGGTGCTCCGCGTTGGCGGGGTCGAAGGTCACCGCGCTCGTCACGATGCCTGCAGCCGTCTCGGTCTCGACGGCCATGGTGAGGCGGACGACGCCGCGATCCGTGGCGAGCGTGCCGTTCCCCTGGGTCTCCCCGACGTAGCCGCCGCCTGCGGTCCCGCCCCTCGTGCCATAGGCTTCGCGGATCGGGCCGCCGCCGAGCGCGTCGAGGGCCTGCATGCGCGTGCGCCTGCCGCCCTGGTACCAGTCGAAGTCGTTGAAGTAGACGTTCCAGTCGTACCAGAGGGCGCCGTTGGGCAGGAACAGCTGGGGCTGGGCCTCGGCCACCTCCTGGCGGCTCAGGGGCAGGCCGACCGTGGTGCCGAGGATGCGCGCCGGAACGTCCTCGAGCAGCGCCTCGCCCTCTGCATCGGCGAACCCCACGGAAGCGCCGGGCATCCGCTCGCCACTGGCCGTCATGCGGATCAGGCCGCGCGACCTGCCTTGCTCGACCCCGAGCATGCGCACGTTGCCGCCGAAGGCGGTCTCGAGTTCGAGGGTGCCGAGGTCCGTGGTGGCCGCAACCGCCGGCTGTGCAGTGAGGACGAGGCGCGCAGGCAGGTAGTAGTTGCCTGCGACGATCTCCACGGTCACCTGCCGTGGCGCACCGCTGCCATCCAGCGCCACGACGCCTTCGCAGCGGAAGTTGCCGTTGCCGTCGGTGACCGCGCGCACCGAGTCGACGCGCACGAAGGCATCGCTCACCACCTCGTCGAACAGGTTGAGCACGCGCCCCGCCACCGTGCCCGTCGCAAACGGGCCCGCAGCCATGGCGTAGAGCCCACCGCTGGCGATCGCGCCGGCGAACGTGGCCCTGCCGGCAGTGACGGTGCCGGTTGCCACCTCAACCCATGACCCGAGGTCGGCGGAGTAACGGAGCAACCTGACTTGCGCGTTCTCGGGCATGCCGCAGTCGTCGGGCACGCTGAGCACGGCGCCGGGGACGGCAGTGAGGCCGGTTGGGCCCTGTGGATCGACGAGCACGCCGCGACCGACGAGCGTTCCTGCTGCGAACGTGCCGGGCAGGTGGTGGCGCTGCAGCAAGCCGGTGCGCACGCGCACGGCGCTGCCGATGCTGGTGCCCGTGGCGAAGGTCAGCAAGGCGCCGGAACTCGCGGTGTCGTCGAGGATCCGCTCGGTGGGCAGCTGACCGGCAGGGAGGTCGACGCCGGTGCTCGGGGCGAGGTCGGGGATCCAGACGGGCCCGTCGAAACCACCTGCCACGCCCTCGGCACGCACCACCATGCTGGCGAGTCGGTCGGGACCCGTTGCGCTCGCGGCATCTGCATCGATGGCGACGAGCCGTGATCCACCGAGGTCCACGAAGAGGTCGGCCCTGCCGTTGCGCCCGGTGACCGCCGTGCGTTCGGCGACGACGATGCGGGCGCCGACCACGCCGCGCGATGCGTCGTCGAGGACCTGGAACTTGTAGCCTGCGCCGGGCAGCGGCTCGAGCTTCGGTCCGATGTCGGATCCATCGCCTTCCGTGCAGGCAGCGGCGCCGACGAACGTGGCGGCAAGGAACACGAGCACGAGGCGATGCACCATGGTCAGCGAACTCCGTCCCTGCGTTGCTGGAAGCGATCCGGCTCCGGTGCAGCGGAGGCCCTGCTGCGGGAACCGTTGGCGCCGATCGTGCGCGCGCCCACGACCACGTCGTCGATGCAGGTGCCCTTGAGCACGGCCGTGAACCTGCCGCGATCGTCCGCGACGGCGCCGGCATCCTCCATCGAGACCACCTGGGTCCAGTCCGGCGCCGTGGTGTCGCGCACCACGAGCTCGAAGCGAGACGCGCCTGCAGGCAGCTGCACCACGACCTTGGTGTCGTAGCGGTCGCGCGCACCCTCGGCCGCGAGCACGACGGGAGCAGGCGGGGCGCTCGCGAGCTCGGCCACGGCAGCAACCACGACCGAGGTCACGCGGCGCATGTAGTCGAAGTCGACGAACTCGGCGAGGTCGCCTGCGGCCTTGCCATCGCGCACGACCACGTCCTGGTGCTGGCGGGCGAAGTCCTCGCGCGGCTCGGTCAGGCGCACGGCGGGGAAGCCGCGGTCGAAGAACGACTTGTGGTCGCCGCCGCGACCGTAGCGGTCGCCGCGCCAGACCAGTTGCACGTCGAAGGGACCGTCGGGGCCACCGTGGCGCGCGGCAGCAGCGGCCACGGCCCGCGCCAGGCTCCTGCCCGTGCTGTCGTTGCCCGTGGGCGCGTACGAGAAGCAACGCACGTGACGATCGCGCCGCACGCCGTCCATGCCCATCGTGTTGCCCACGATGTCGCAGGTGATCATGCCGTCGACGCGCACGCCTGCGGCCGCCAGCGCCTCGGCATGCGCCTGCGACCCGAGCAATCCGTGCTCCTCGCCGTCGTAGGCCGCGAACACGATGGTCGCAGGGAAGCTGCTGCGCGCCATCGCGCGACAGGCCTCGAGCATCACCGCCGTGCCGGAGCCGTCGTCGTTGGCGCCGGGGGCCAGCCCCTTGGCATCGGCACCCGTCGCGTTGCGGGAGTCGTGGTGGCCGCTGACGACGTAGACACGATCGGGATCCTCGGTGCCGCGGAGCGTGGCGATCACGTTGGTGACCTCGACCTCGCGCGGCATCCCGGGGCGGGCGCACGCGACCTTGGCGGACTGCAGCTGCACGGTCATGCGACCGCCGGATGCCGTCGCGATCTCGCGCATCTCGCGCTCGATCCAGGCGCGCGCGGCGCCGATGCCGCGCCCTGCAGGATCGGGGTCGCTGAGCGTGTGACGGGTCTCGAAGCCGGCGAGCGTGCGCACGGCACGTTCGAGGGAGCCGGCCGACACGCTGCCGGACATCGCACGCACCTGCTGCACGATGTCCCCGGCGCCGCCTGCCGGCTCCTGCGCACGCAGGAACGGGGCAGCACCCAGGGCCACCAGGATCGCCGCGCGCCGCATCATCGCAGGAGGTTCACGCCGTCCATCGTCGGGTCGGCCTTGAGCCCCATCAGCGGCAGGAGCGTGGGAGCGATGTCGCACAACCTGCCGCCGTGGCCCAGCGACCGCCCCCGCGCCGCCTCGCCGGCGAGCAGGAAGGGCACGGGATTGAGCGTGTGGGCGGTGTGCGGCTGTCCGGTCTCGGGGTCGACCATCATCTCGCAGTTGCCGTGGTCCGCGGTGATGGCCACGGTGCCGCCCATCCCCAGCACCTTCGGCACGAGCCTGCCGAGGCAGTCGTCGAGCGCGCGCACCGCCGTGATGGCAGCCGGCAGGATGCCGGTGTGGCCGACCATGTCGGCATTGGCGAGGTTGAGCACGATCAACTCGGGGCACAGGTCGCCATCCAGCTCCTGCAGCAGTCGATCGGTCACCAGGGGCGCCGACATCTCCGGCTGCAGGTCGTAGGTCGCGACCTTGGGGCTCGGCACCAGCACGCGCCGCTCGCCGGGGTACTCCTTCTCGTCGCCGCCGGAGAAGAAGAACGTCACGTGGGCGTACTTCTCGGTCTCCGCGATGCGCAACTGGCTCATGCCCGCGTGCGCGACCAGTTCGGGGAAGATGCCCTTGAGGCTCTGGGGCGGGTAGGCACAGGGAGCCGCGAAGTCCTCGCGGTACCTCGTCATCGTCGCGAAGTGGACGACGGGCACGGTCGCGCGCGGGAAACCGGAGAAGCCCTTCACCGTCAGCGCCTCGGTGAGCTGGCGCGCACGGTCCGCGCGGAAGTTGAAGAAGAAGACCGCGTCGTTGGTGCGGATGCGGTCGCGGTCCGCCGATCCCACCACGGTGGGCAGCACGAACTCGTCGGACTCGCCACGCGCGTGGGCGCTGGTCACCGCCTCGGCGGCCGACTGCGCGAGGAATCCCTGGCCGATGGTCAGGCAGTCGTATGCCTTCTGCACCCGGTCCCACCGCTTGTCGCGGTCCATCGCGTAGTAACGCCCAACGACCGTGGCGATGCGGCCGGCGCCGACCTCGGCCATCCACTTCTCGACGCGCTCGAGGTGGGCATGGGCGCTGCGTGGCGCCGTGTCGCGGCCGTCGAGGAACGCATGGAGCACGACGCGGTCACCGGGCAGGCCGGCCTGGCGGCAGGCCTGCAGCAACGCGCGGATGTGCGCATCCGAGCTGTGCACGCCGCCGTCCGAGACCAGCCCGATCAGGTGCAGCGTGGTGTTGTTCCTGCGCGCGTGCTCGATCGCACCGGTGATCGCCGCGTTGCGGAAGAACCCACCCTCGCGGATGTCCTTGTCGATGCGCGTGATCTCCTGGTAGACGACGCGGCCGGCGCCGATGTTGAGGTGGCCGACCTCGGAGTTGCCCATCAGGCCGCACGGCAGGCCGACCGCTTCGCCGCTGGCCTCCAGCAGGGTCGTCGGCCACTTCTCGCGCAGGCCGAACCAGAAGCGCGGCGCGGCGAGATGGATGG
>JBEATZ010000165.1:0-3693 GCA_041161695.1 Planctomycetota bacterium
GGTTCTCGATCGCTGCAGCCTTCCGCGGTCACTGCACCGTGATGCGCAGGGCGTTCGACGTCACGATCGGCAGCGCTGCCGTGGAACCGGGGTCGAAGGCCGCCATCTGCGCGGCGAAGAACAGGCCCGTGAGGCTCGTGTTGCCGGGCACCGGGATCGGCAGCGCATAGTGGCCGTCGGTGGTCTGCTGCCGCACGTTGCCGAGGCCGGTCGTGCCGACAAGCGACGTGAACGAATCCGTGTTCTGGAAGCAGCTGGCCGTTCCGGGGATCGGCACGGACGGGAACACCGGGATGACGCCGAGCACGACGAAGCAGAGCGAACCGGCAGGGAAGCCGCTGCCCTCGACCCGGAAGTCGGCGTTGCCGATCAGCGGGACCTCGTTGGTGAAGACGGTCCCGAGCCTGCCCACGCTGCTGGTGCATGCAGGGCCGAACGGGCTCGCGCCCTGCTGGTCGAGCAGGTTGCAGTGGAAGCGCACGCGCAGGGCGCTGGGCGGGTCTGCGTTCCACGTGTTGTTGTAGAAGCGCTTGTTCGGGAACGCGGTCGCGCCTTGGAGGTCGGACGGCACGGACGTCCATCCCGGTTCGGTCAGCACCACCCAGTAGCTCGAGCCGCCCTGCATCGCCACCGGCAGGTCGAGGTTGGTGCCCTGCCACATGAGCTGCGTCGACGACTTCCACGAACCGCCGGCGATCCGGGTGCCCGGGTTCCCGGTGGCCACGTCGTCGGTCCACAGCTCGAGGGTCAGGTACTGACCGCGCTGGGCGGGGTACTGGTTGCGGACGAGGATCGTCAGCGACTGGACCACGATCGTCGACGGCGCGGGCACGAGCCAAGCGACCCTGCCGGGGTTGGTCTGGCCGCCGTAGATCGCCGACGGGATGTTCAAGCCGACGTCGTTGTAGGCGAGGCACGGCGTGGTCTGGCCCATGAGGTGGGCCGCCAGTCCGAGCGTGGTGGCGAGCAGGAGCGAGCGGGGATTCATGGGTGGTCTCGGGGCCTCGTGGTGGTGCCGGGCGCGACGGCGGGCCGGGGGAGCATACCACCCGGCCGCCGGAGGGAAGCCGCCATGCCAGCGACGCGGCGGCGGCGGGATGTACAGGCTCCGGGCGCTGCGGTACGAACGCCCGTTCCATGCGCCTGTTCGTTGCATTGTTGCTGCTCGTCGCCTCGGCAACCGCCCAGGTCCGACCCAACGTGCTCGTGGTGGTGGCCGACGATCTCGGCGTCGACTACGTGGCCGCGTACAACGAGGGAACCAACCCGCCGCCCACGCCCACCCTCAGCGCCCTCGCCGCGCGCGGCGTGCTGTTCCGCAATGCATGGGCCAACCCCAGCTGCTCGCCCACGCGCGCGTGCATCCACACCGGCAGGTACCCGTTCCGCACCATGGTGGGCCGCTGGATCGGCCACACGCAGTCGCCGCAGAACGTGGGCCTGCTGAAGCAGAAGGAGCCGACCATCCCCGAACTGCTCGACCTCGCGTCGAGCGGCTACGCGCATGCGCTCATCGGCAAGTGGCATCTCGGCGATGCGGTCAGTTCGCCCGACAGTCCGCGCCGCGTGGGCGGGTGGTCGTACCACGCCGGCCTGCTGGAAGGTCAGGTGCCCGGGTACACCAACTGGACGCGCTACGTGAACGGCGTGGGGGCGCAGTCGAGCACGTACTGCACCACGCAGATCACCGACGATGCCCTCGCCTGGATCCAGGCGCAGTCGCAACCGTGGGTGTGCATGGTCACCTACCAGGCACCGCACATCCCGTACCACGCGCCGCCCGCGCACCTGCACACGCAGAACCTGACGGGCCTCACGCCGCAGCCCACGACGCACACGCCGGCCAACATCCCCTTCTACCGGGCGATGGTCCAGTCGCTCGACACGGAGCTCGGCAGGCTGTTCGCAACGCTCGGCACGAGCGTGATGGCGCAGACCAACGTGATCTTCGTCGCCGACAACGGCACCGTGCAGCAGCAGTCGGTGGCGCCGTTCCTCGGCACGAAGTCGAAGGGCACGCCTTACGAGGGCGGCGTCAACGTGCCGCTCCTCGTCGCCGGACCTGCCGTCGTGCAGGGCGGGCGCGAGGTCGGCGCCCTCGCGTGCTCGACCGACCTGTTCCGCACCGTGCTCGAACTGGCAGGCGCCGCGCAGGCGATTCCGCCGCACGTGCCCAGCGACAGCGTGAGCCTCGTCCCCTACCTCGCCAACCCTGCGCAGGCCCCGCTGCGCACGTTTGCCTACACCGAGGAGTTCACCGGCACGGCATGGCCGGCGCCGCAGTCCAACGGCCACGCGACGATCCGCAACGCGCGCTTCAAGCTGATCCGCAGGCTCAACGGCGCGGGTGACGAACTGTACGACCTGCTTGCGGATCCGTTCGAGACCACGAACCTCCGGACCAGCACCGACCCCGTGGTGGTGCAGAACCGCGATGCGCTCCTTGCCGAGGTCGCCCGGTTGCGCAGCGAGGGTGGCACGGACGCCTTTGGCGTGTTCGGGCCCGCCACCTGTCCCGGGTCCGCTGGGGTTCCCGCGATCAGCGGCAACGGCAACCCCGTGGCCGGCGGCTCGTTCACCCTCGGCCTCGCAGGCGCCGCGCCGTCCACCTTCGCCTTCTCCTCGCTCGGGTTCGCTTGGCAGGCCCACAATGGCACGCCGCTGCCCCTCAGCCTTGCCGTGGTCGGTGCCAACCCCCTGTGCATGCTGTCGTCGTCGCCCGACAGCTTCGCCTCGACGATCACCTCGGCAACCGGGGTGGCGCAGCGCAGTACGCCGGTGCCCGCCAACCCGGCGCTGGTCGACGTGAGCGTGTTCAGCTCGTGGGTCGTGCTCGACCGCCTCGCACCCGCCAATCCCGCGGGTCTCGTCTGCACCAACGCCATCGGCGTCCGCATCGGCCCCTGAAGTCCGTGTGGCGTTCGGTGCCCTGCGGCGGGACCATGCGCGCATGGCTGCACTCCTGCGCGCGTTGCCCTTCCTCGCCCTCGGTGTCCTCGTCTCCTGCCAGTCGCTCCGCTACGACCTCGATGCGGTCCCCGTGCCGGTGAGTGCCAAGGCGCCCGGCGCCGGTGAGGGCCCGGGCATGCCGTTCGCGCTCAAGGAGAAGGACGTGCTGTGGTTCCACGGCCTGTTCGGCCGCTCGCGCGCTGACGTGCCCGCGATGGTGGCCGAGGCAGCGCAGGGCGCCGAGTCCGTGGGCAGCCTGCGCGTGACCATGGCCGGCAGCTTCCACGACTGGCTCCTCACGCACCTCTCTCTGGGCCTCGTGCGCATGAAGACCGTGACGGTCGAGGGCGTCGCCGTGCGCCGGGCCGAACCCGCGCCGCAGCGCTGACGGACGCGGGCTCGCTGCTGCACGTGCGCGCGGTATGGTGCGCATTGCGTGAAGCCGCACGTCCTCCTCCTCGGTGCCGCTGCCCTGGTCGCTGCCTGTGCGGCGGTGCTCGGGCCCGACCGCGAACCCGTGGACCGGCAGGCACGCGTCGACTTCCAGCGCGACGTGCGCCCGATCCTCGTGGACCGTTGCCACCAGTGCCATGGTCCCGACGAGGCGACGCGTGAGGCGGACCTGCGCCTCGACACGGCTGAGGGCGCGTATGCAGCGCTCAGCGAGGGAGTGCATGCGGTCGTGCCCGGCAAGCCGGAGGCGAGTGAACTGGTGGCGCGCATCCACAGCAGCGATCCCGACGA
>JBEATZ010000178.1:0-2585 GCA_041161695.1 Planctomycetota bacterium
TCGTGCTGCTGCTGCGGCGGCGGCTCGAACTGCGCGATGCCGCCGTCCTCGTGCCCATGGGGCTCGCCCTCGTCGCCACCATGCGGTACAGCGCCTCACCGGATGCGGGTCCGCACTACCACCTCTGGGCGGCGGTGGGCGGGGCGTGGACCGTGGCTCGCTGCTGGCCGCTGCTCGGCACGCGATGGCTGCGTTTGGTCGCGGTCGCCCTGATCCTCGCCACCGCAGCGTCGAGCCTGCTGCGCGAACGCAGCTTCCGCGGCCATGCCACCACCTCGCCCGTGCTCGAACTCGCCGCGGTGTTGCGCCGTGGCACCGCGGCCACCGACCTGGTGGTGATCCGGTCCGCGAAGCTGGAGCACGATGCGTTCTGGGATCGCCCCAACAACCACGAGGACCCGATCGTGCTGTACCAGTCCCGCCGCAAGGGCTGGGTGCTCCCGCGCGATGGCTGGAGCATCGCCAACCTCGAGGACCTGCGCGCGCGCGGGGCCCGTGCGGTGGTCGACCAGGCGACCTGGGAGCCAGTTGCTCCCGTGCAGGAGTGGCTGGCCGCCCATGCCATCGAGGTTTCGACCGCGGGCGCGGGTCCGGTCCACCTGCTGCGTCGCTGAAGCTGCATCGCGCCCGAACGGTCCCTGCGCCCACATGGCAGCGCATCGGGTATATCCCTGCGCGTCCGCGATCTGCGGGTTCCGGTTTGGAAGAAGGTGTCCCGCGCGCTCGACTCTCGCCCCCCAGGCTCCCTCGATGCGACGACTCCGGTTGGTCTACCCGTGGCACGGCTCTGTTGCCGGCATTCCCGGCTGTGCGCGGAGCCTCCTCGACGCCCTCGCAGCCGACCCCACGCTGTCGGCGGAACTCGCACCCGAGTACTGGCTGACCAGTGCGCCGGCCAGGGTCCGCAGGGACCACCAGCGCGAGGTCTTCCCTCGGCTCCTCGCCCTCGTGCTGTACCGCCTCTGTGGCGAGCCGCAGTGGATGTCCGATTTCGCCACCGCGCGCTATGCGCGTTCCCTGCGGGCAGGCGACATCGCCTGGCTGTTTCCCTCGGTCCGCGCACCACGGTACCGGGAGGCGAGGCAGCGCGGCTGCTTCGTGGTCAAGGAACTCATCAACACCGCCCTCGGCGCCCATCGCGAGGCGCTCGTGCGCGCCCACGAGGTCCTCGGCTGGCAGCCCGGCGCGCTGCCGCCCCTCCCCGACATCGAGGAGGAGCGCCAGCAACTGCCGCACGTGGACGCGTTCTTCACCTGCAGCCCGCAGGTGACGAGCACGTTCGTTGCTGCGGGCGCCGACCCCGCCCGGATGATCGAGACCAGCTACGGCTGGTCCCCTGAGCAGTTCCGGCCGGAGCGCAGGCCGCACCAGGGTTTCCGCTTCCTCTTCGTCGCCGCGGGCAGCGTGCGCAAGGGTCTGCCGCACCTGCTGCTCGCATGGGAGCGCGCGCGCCTCGATGCAACCCTCGTCGTCGTCGGCAAGCTGGATCCGCAGGTCGAACAGCATTGCAGCGCGCAGCTCCGGGGGCGCGGCATCGAGTACCACCCGTACACGAGCGACCTGAGCGGCATCTACGGCGGCGCAGACGCGTTCGTGCTGCCGAGTTTCGAGGAGGGCAGTCCGCTCGTCTCCTACCTCGCGCTCGCAGCGGGCCTGCCCTGCCTCATGACCCCCGAATCGGCGGGGTGGGTGGTGCGCGACGGGGTCGAGGGACTGCATGCGCCTGCGGGTGACACCGAGGCCTGGGCCGAACTGTTGCGGCGTTGCGCCGGTGACCAGGCGCTCATGGCGCGGCTCGGGGCGAACGCGCGCCCCCGTGCGCTCGAGTACACGTGGGACAAGGTCATGGCGCGGCGATGCCGTGCACTGCTCGAGCGAGTGCAGCGGTCAGGTCAGTAGGAGCGGTACTCCACGGAGCCGATCAGTGCCCGGACCACGTGCTGGCGCGTGGCGCCCTGCTTCGCGATCGCATCCACGAAGGTGGCGCGCTCGGCCTCACCCGGATCACGGGCGAGGAAGCGCCGGAAGCACTCGGTGACGAAGCCCGCAGGATCTGCAGTCTCGTCGGGTCCGGGCAGCTTCGCCTGGCCCGAGTCGAGCACGACCTTGGCGAGCACCGATCGCAGGGGTGCGGGGTCGGCCATCGACTGCATGGCGTTGCGCAGGTTGCGCATCTCCTCGGGTCCGGGCGTGCGCTCCAGCAGGTCCTGCCACATCCCGCGCAGGAACTGGCGCTCGTTCTTCACGCGCGGCTGGTCGAGTTGCGCCATGTAGGCAGGGGACTGCAGCCATCCGGACAACACGTCCCAGAACTGCCCCGGGTCGCCGTGGACCCGGTCGAGGTCCGCGCTGCCGTTCGGCAGTGCGGTGCCGAGGAGCCGCTGGTGGTGGCGGTTGAGCAGGTGGCGGGTGCAGTCGGGATGCTGGATCACGATGCGCACGAGGTCTGCCTGGGCCTGGGCCTCGACCCCGAGGAACTTGTCCTTCTTGCCGTCGTAGACCCGCTTGCCCGCGGCCAGGATCGGCTTCACCCTGGCGTCCTGGACCCGGTACCCGAGGCATTGTTCGAGCACCACGGTCACGAA
>JBEATZ010000193.1:0-4400 GCA_041161695.1 Planctomycetota bacterium
GCTGCATGCCCTGCCTGCCTGCATGCCGCATGCGCAGCACCATGTCGCGGGTCTCGACGGCAAGCTCGCCGATCGGTTGCTCCATCTCGGGGCGCGTCGGGTTGGAACTGGTGACGGCGAGGTCGACCCACGCATGGGGCTGGCCGCGCCATGCCGTGACGATGGCCTCGGCCACGAGGAGGCTCGTACCGATGCGCGCGCGCAGCAGCGCCACCTTGCGCAGTTCGTTGTCCTCGAGCACCTGCACCGGCAGCGGGATCGCTCGTTCGACGGCATCGCCGTGCCGCAGCACGAAGGTGAGGTTGGCCTCGGGCCAGCGGAACGGCTCCTCGGGCAGCGCAGGTCCGGGACCCGGGACGAGGCGCACCTCGGTCTCGGCAGCCGGCAACAGGCTCGCACGGAACAGGCACAGGGCCTGCCTCAGGCTCCCGTCCGGCCACCGCGCACCGAACGGCTGCCACACGGTGGCGCTGCCCTCGACGTGCAGGTCCGGCAGCACCTGCACTTCGCCGCGCGCGAACGGCACGACGCAGCTCACGCCCTCGGTGCGTGCCCAGCGGCTCGGGTTGACGAGGGTGAGGGTGCGCACGGCAACGGCCTTGTCCCCAGTTGCAGCATCCTGCGCGAGGGCTGCCGCGCCGGAGAGGCCGATGGCAAGGGCCGCACGGACAGCAAGGCATCGCAGGGTCTGCATGGTTGGCTCCATCGGCTGGCCCGCACCCGTACCTGAGCCGGTTCGGGCAGGAAAAGCCCATGGTACCGAAGCGCTCGTGCCCTGGCGGGCTGCCGTTAGACTCGCGCGCTTCCTTACGGCTTGTTGCCCTTCCGTTCGCCCGTCCCTCGTCGTCCCAGGAGGTCCCATGCGCTCGTTCTTCCGCTCGTCCTGCGGCCTTGCCGCGATGGCCCTCGCATTCCTCGCCGGCCTCGCCCCGGCCCAGGTGGTCGACACGCTCGGCGGCACCGCCTCGGCCCCGAGCGGCGCGAGCCGCGGCAAGGGCACCGTGTTCCAGGTCGACCAGACCGTGCTGCTGCTCGACTACGCGATGTGGCTCAACATGCCCGCGCCCGACACGGTCACGTTCTTCTGCTACCGGTACCACTCGCGCGCCGGCACCTACACATTGGAGTGGACGATCCCCGTGCCCGTGGCCGGCACCGGCAGCGGCCCCGCATGGGTCTCGCCCGGCGCGATCTCGCGGCCGCTCGTCGCCGGCAACTGGTACGTGCTCGGCGCCTCGTGGAACGGCTCGCTGACCTACTACTACAACGGCGGCGGCACGGCCGGCACGCCCGTGAGCTTCGGCAACTGGCAGCGCGCGGTGACCACGGCTGCGGTCCCGCCCGCCACCTTTGCCGTGGCCGCGGGCACCGACTCGGCGGTGTACCACCAGCAACTCACCACGATCCCCATCGGCTCGGTGCGCAACCTGCCCGCCAACTGCCTGTCGACGGCAGCCGCGCCGCCGCGCCTCGTGGCCGACGACCTCTTCACCGTGGGCGCCACGACGCTGCTCGAACTCGTGGGCGCACCCGCTGCGACACCCGTTGCCTTTGCCCTGGCCCTCGGCCCGGAACTGGCCGCACCGCTGTCGTTCGCGAACTGCAACGTGTGGCTGCAGCCCGCGGTCACGGTGGCCGCGCTCAGCTCGGCGACCGGGTATGCCCCGCTGACCTTCGCGGTCCCGGCCAACCCCGGCCTCGTGGGGGTGACGGTCACCAACCAGGCCGTCGCGCTCGGCAACACGGTGTCCTTCACCAACGCCGTGAACTTCGTGGTGAACTGAGCCCGCGCCGCCGCAGGCGCACCGCGCGGTTGGGTGCTCCCGGTCCTTGGCCGCGGGGGCCGCGGGCCTATGCTGCCTCGCCCCCATGGCCGATCCGCTCGTCGACGACCTGAACCCCGAACAGCGTGCCGCCGTGCTGCACGGCAACGGCCCGCTGATGGTGCTCGCAGGCGCCGGCTCCGGCAAGACGCGCGTGGTGACGCGCCGCATCGCGCACCTGATGCGCCGCGGGGTTGCGCCGGGCTCGATCCTGGCGATGACGTTCACCAACAAGGCCGCAGGCGAGATGGCCCGGCGCGTGGTGGACCTCGGCGGCGCGTACGTGCGCGTTGCGACGTTCCACTCCGCCTGCGCGCGCTTCCTGCGGCAGGACGCGCGCCGCATCGGCTTCCCGCAGGACTTCACGATCTACGACACGTACGACCGCGACAGCCTGATCAAGCAGTTGCTCGAGGAACTCGGCCTCGACGGCTACGGCATCAAGGCATCGGTGGTGGGGCAGCAGATCAGCCGGATGAAGAACTCGGCGCTCAAGCCCGACTCCTCGACGAGCGGCTTCAGCGACGTGGCAAGGGTGGTGCGGCAGGTCTTCGACCCGTACCACGAGCGCCTGCGCAAGCTCGGCGCGATGGACTTCGACGACCTGCTGCTGCACTTCCTCGACATGCTGCGCACCGACCCGCAGGTGGCCGAGGAGTACCGCGCCCGCTTCCCCTTCGTGCTGGTGGACGAGTTCCAGGACACGAACCGCGTGCAGTACGACCTGCTGCGGCAGCTCACGACATCCGACAGCTCGGTGTGCGTGGTGGGCGACCCCGACCAGTCGATCTACGGCTTCCGCGGCGCCGAGATCCGCAACATCCTCGACTTCGAGAGCGACTACCCGACCACGACGGTGGTGCGCCTCGAGACCAACTACCGCTCGACGGCCACGATCCTGCGCGCCGCCGAGTCGGTGATCGCCAACAACAAGCTGCGCAAGGACAAGCGGCTTCGCACCGAGAACCCCGAGGGCGCAAAGCTGCTGAAGTTCCGGGCCGACGGCGCCGCAGAGGAGGCCGGCGAGATCGCGGACCGCATCCGCGGGCTGGTGGGCGAGGGCGTGCCCCACGACCAGGTCGCCGTCTTCTACCGCGCCCACTGGCTCAGCCGCGGCATCGAGCAGGCCCTGAAGGACAAGGCGATCCCGTACACGATCGTGGGCGGCCTCACGTTCTTCGAGCGCCGCGAGATCAAGGACCTGCTCGCGTACCTGCGCGTGCTCGTCAACCCGCTCGACGACGTGTCGATGGAGCGCGTGATCAACGTGCCGCCGCGCGGCATGGGCAAGACGTCGGTGCAGAAGCTGCGCGAGGCCGCGTACGGGGCCGGCATGTCGATGGTCGAGGCGGTGATGGACCCTGCCATGCACCAGGGCCTGTCCGCCAAGTCGCGCAAGGCGCTCGGCGCGCTCGCCGAGACGCTCCGCGAGGCCAAGCACATGAGCGCGGCAGGCGCGCACGCCGCCCTGAAGGCGATCCTGCAGGGCACGGACTACATCAACCACGCCACGACCATGGGCGACCCCGAGGACGTGGCCCGCGAGGAGAACATCCAGGAACTCGTGAGCGACGTCGTGCAGTTCGACGAGAAGATGGGCGAGGGCCTGAGCGGCTACCTGCAGCACGTCACGCTGCTGACGTCGGCCGACAAGGAGGTCGACGGCCCTTGCGTGCAGATGATGACGGTGCACGCGGCCAAGGGCCTCGAGTTCGACCACGTCTTCATCACCGGCCTCGAGGACGGGTTGTTCCCCAGCATGCGCGCGATGGAGGACAAGGACGGCATCGAGGAGGAACGCCGCCTGATGTACGTGGCGCTCACGCGCGCCCGGCAGTCGCTGTTCCTGAGCTCGGCCCGCGAGCGCATGGTGGCCGGCGCGATGGAGCGCAGCACGGTGTCGCGCTTCCTCAAGGAGATCCCTCCCGACGCCATCGAGTCCCACAGCGCCAGCTGGCACTCGTGGTCGTCCGAGGAGCCCTCGCCCGAGCCCGACTCGCAGGAATCGCACGAGGCGGACTTCGACCAGACGCCCCAGGTCATCGACGTGGGCACGAAGGTGCGCCACGAGATGTTCGGCGAGGGCCGGGTCGCGCACATCGCCGGCCGCGGCCAGATGGCGCGCGCCCGCGTGCGCTTCGACGACGGCATCGAGCGCACGCTGATCCTGGAGTACGCAGGCCTTCGGGTGGTCTCCGAGGGCAACGCGTGGTGAACCCGCGCGACGAACTGCTTGCTCGCCTCGACGCGCTGCTTCGCGAGGCCGGCAGTGACGAGAAGCTGCTGGGCGAGGTGGCCCAGCGCGCGGCTGCGGCGCTCGGGCGTGCACGGCAGGCTGCCCCGGTCGAGGCCTCGTGGCACGGCCTCGTGGGCACGTCGCAGCCGATGCTCGAGCTGCGCGACCTGGTCGAGAAGTTCGCGCGCACCGCCTCGCCGGTGCTGATCCGCGGCGAGAGCGGCACCGGCAAGGAAGTGGTCGCGCGTGCCATCCACGCCCTGAGCCCGCGCGCCGCGCGCCGCATGGTTGCCGAGAACAGCACCGACTCGATGAGGTTGGCGGGGATCGCCGCGCAGTTC
>JBEATZ010000198.1:0-3319 GCA_041161695.1 Planctomycetota bacterium
GAACTGCGTCCAGTCGTCGCGCGTCACCTCGAAGCGGTCGAGGAAGAACGGCCCGCCCTGTTCGGCGGGGCGGTCGAAGACGACGAGGTCGCGCAACGAGCCGAAGCGACCCTCGCGCGCGATCGCACCCGGCACCGCCGTGGACTCCTTGGAGCACCCGGAGGCACCGAGCAGGATCAGGACGACGACCGCGCGCGAGGGTCGCTTCGGCTCGTTGCGCGACCTCGTCGTCTTCGACCGCCCTGCCGAACAGGGCGGGCCGTTCTTCCTCGACCGCTTCGAGGTGACGCGCGACGACTGGACGCAGTTCCTGGGCGCGCCGCGTCGCAGCGCCCTCGAGGCATCGACCGACGGCTTCCTGCCTCAGTCCGGCATCGACCTCGCTGCCGCACGGGCGTTCGCAGCCTGGCGCTTCTGCAGGCTCCCCCGTGCCGAGGAGTGGGTGTACGCCGCCACGGGCAACAACACCTACTCGTGGCCGTGGGGCGACGCCGCCCAGGCTTCGCGCGCCAACACCGCCGAACTCCGGCTCGGCAAACCCACGCCGGTGGGCACCTTCGAGTCCGGCCGTCGCGGGGACGGTCCCTACGACCTCGTCGGCAACGTGGCCGAGTGGACCGAGACCGTGCCGCCGCAGGTGTTCCTCGAGGATCCGCCCTTCGGCACCATCGCGAGCTGGCCCGAACTGATCGCCATCGGTCCGTGGCGCATGGCGCGTGCCAAGGCCCTCTCCGCCTGGTTGCTGCCCGGCCAGCCCTTGCCCGCATCGTGGCTCGTGCAGTCGCTGGGGGAGCGCATCCCGCGCATCGTGGTCGGGTCCGACTTCCTCTCGCCCATGGGGCAGCGCAACGCGCTGCGTCTCCCGCGCGAGAGCGGATCCGCGCTGGGCCTGCGTCTCGCCGCCGATCCGGCGTCGTTGCTCGCGACCCTCACCGCAGGTGATGTCGAGGCCGGCCCGCAGGACCTGGAACTCCTGCGTCGGTTCCTCGGGCACCCGGGCCACGCCGAGGTGCTGCGGGATCCGCTCCGGCAGTTGCTGCAGGCCGAGCCAGCGCGCGGGCTCGGACCGGTGGGCCGCGTCCTCACCGAAGGGCTCGCCCCGTGACCGAATCCCGCGACTCCTTCGCCCGGTTCCGCGAGGTGCTGGAGGCCATCGGCTTCCGGCCGAGCAGCAGCCTCGGACAGAACTTCCTGCTCGACCCCACGCTGCACCGCGTCATCGCCCAGTCCGCGGGCGCGGGCGAACACGACGTCGTCCTCGAGATCGGCGTCGGCCTCGGCTTCCTCACGCGCGAACTCGCGGCCGTTGCGGCCTCGGTGGTTGGCGTGGAGATCGACAAGCGCCTGTTCGAGGTCGCATCGCGCGAACTCGCGGGTTTCCCCAATGTGCAGTTGGTGCGCGCCGATGCCCTCGGCGGCCCGGGCGGCACGATCGCGCCCGAGGCCGTCGATGCCGTGCGCAGCCGCCTGCACACCGGTGGGCGGCTGCTCGTCGTCGCCAACCTCCCGTACTCGGTCTCCGGCCCGCTCCTCGCCGAACTCTGCTGCCTCGATCCGCTGCCTTCGCGCATCCTCGTGCTGGTCCAGAAGGAACTCGGGCAGCGGCTCGCCGCGCCGCACGGCACCGGGGACTACGGCAGCCTCTCGGCCCTCTGCCAGGCGCTCTACCGCGTGCGCATCCTCCGCGATGTGCCGCCCCAGGTGTTCCGGCCGCGGCCCAAGGTGGTCTCGGCCCTGGTGGAACTGGTGCGGCGCGAGGACCTCGCACTCCCGGATCCCGCGGCCCGCCGCAGCCTCGCGCGGTTCCTGCGCGCGCTGTTCCAGCAGCGGCGCAAGGTGTTGCGCACCACCCTGCCGCGTGCCTGCGAGGCCGCAGGCCTGGAGCTTCCCGCCCATGGCATCGACCTCGGGTTGCGAGCGGAGGCACTGTCGCCCGACGTGCTATTGGGGCTCTGGGCGGGGGGCGTGGCCCGTGGTGGATGACGCGGTGGGTGGATTGATGCTTCGAGGGTTGACGGGCACAAACACCGTGCTACAAAACAGGGTTCCGCACTAGGGACGTCCCCCGGCAACCCAAACCATCCATCCGGGCCAGGTTGGCATTGATCCAACCCTCAGGACGCAAAGCACTTGGGGCGGAACTGCAGATCTCTCCGTGGCATCGCTCGCGGTGTCCCGTGCTCCGGCACCGGATCCCACAAGCGGTCCAAGCCCTTGGATTTCGGTCACCATCCGACCGCGCTCCCGAGGCTGGAGTAGGTTTCCCCACCTCGTTCCGCACCATCCTCCACCCGGCGCGCGCCACCTCACGGCCGTGCCACCGGCGGATGGTTCGCGGTCCCCCAAGTGCATCCGGTGATCTCCACCCCCAATGGATCGGTTTGAAGACGTCAAGCTCCGTGTCAAGGAGGCCAACGATTTGGTCGCCTTGATCGAGAGCTACCTGCCGTTGCGCCCCCGCGGGCGAACGATGGTGGCGCTCTGCCCGTTCCATGCGGAGAAGGGGCCGTCCTTCACGGTGTACCCCGACAGCCAGCACTTCCACTGCTACGGCTGCGGCAAGTCCGGGGACGTGTTCACGTTCCTCATGGAACGCGAGGGCCTGACGTTCCGCGAGGCCTTCGAGCGCCTCGCCGAGCGTGCGCGCATCTCCCTCGAGGGCGTCTTCCAGCGCGGCAACCAGGAAGTGGCGCGCGGGCCCGACCCGCATGAAGTGCTGTCCGAGGTGCGCGCGTTCTTCCACGCCTCCCTGCGGACGCCCGAGGGTTCTGCCGCCGCGGGCTACCTCGCGGACCGCGGCCTTGCCGAGGCCATGCTGCCGTGGAGCCTCGGCTACCACCCGGCCCAGGGGTCGCTCGCGGCCTTTGCAGCCCGCAAGAAACTGCCGCGCACCGTGCTGGAGGAGTCCGGCCTGCTGCGCAACGGACGCGAACTCTTCGCGGGCCGCGTGATGTTCCCCATCGAGGACGAGCGCGGGCGCGTGGTGGGCTTCGGCGGCCGCATCCTGCCGGGCATGGACACCCCGCGCGCCGACGGCTTCGTGCCGCCGAAGTACGTGAACTCGCCGGAGTCGCCGTTCTTCAACAAGCGCAAGGTGCTGTTCGGCCTCCATCGCGCCAAGCTCGCAGGCAGCCGCCGCATCGTGGTGATGGAGGGTTACACCGACGTCATCGCCAGCCACCTCGCGGGCTTCCAGGGCGCCGTCGCGACCCTGGGCACCGCGTTCACGGCGGTGCTCGTCGCAAAGATCGAGCGGTATGGGACCGAGGGACTCGTGCTGCTGTTCGACGGCGACCGCGCCGGTGCCCAGGGTCGCGAC